>DASYWA010000125.1:0-2240 GCA_035936475.1 Rubrobacter sp.
TGACGATCGTCTGCGCTTCCCGCAGCTTGTTTCGGGGCAGCCTCGGGAACAGGTGGTGCTCGATCTGGTAGTTGAGGCCGCCGTACCAGAAGTCGGTGATCGGGTGCGCCGTGACGTTGCGGCTGGTAAGGACCTGGCGATCCCTTCCTGCCCGGAGTAGTCTTCGCCGTCGCCGGACTCAAGGGTGGTCGTGTCGCTCATCAGAGAAGGAAGGATATCCAGGTTGAGGAGGGTCGCGAGGGGACCCTTGGGGCTCCTGTCGTCTTCTACCGTGGTCGAGTTGCTGTCGCTCAAGGAGTAGTTTTCGTTGCCCTGCAGCTCCTTCGGTCGCACTCCTTGCCCGTGGGCCCGATCTTAACCCACGAGGGCCCACGAGCCCGAGGAGCCCCGTTCGACCGAACGCGCAAAAGATGTTCTGCGAACTTCACCCCGAGGGGGTTCTACGAAGTTCGCACCGGATCTTCTCCTTCGTGACGGGCGTCGTAACGCTCGGGAGACGGGCTTCCGGTAGAGTTGTGTTGTGACTGAAGGCGCAAGGGACCAGGATCGAGGGGTTCGTGGGCTGAGCAGCCGCGCTGCTTCCCAGATCGCCTGGACGCTCTGGGGCCTCGCGCTCGCCCTCGCCGCCGTCGGGCTTCTCTTCGGAATCCTCGCGTTTGGGGCGCCGCTCCCGGAGGAGCGGGGACCCTTTTTAGTGTCTATCGTGGTCCTGGACACGCTGGTCGTGCTCTACGCAACTCTGGGCGCTCTGATAGTTTCGCGCCACGGGCGGAACCTCATAGGCTGGATCTTCTGCTTCGTGGCGGTCTCGCTCGCTATCCTCTCCTCCGCCTCCGGCTACGCGGACTACGCGTTGTACGCGAGAGACGATTCCCTGCCGGGCGCCGTGCTCGCGGCCTGGGTCACGAACTGGTTGTTCATACCGGCTGTCTACGTCTCCATGTGCTACTTGTTCTTCCTCTTCCCAGACGGGCGTCCGGCCTCCCCGCGGTGGCGGCCGATCATCTGGGCGGCGACCGTCGTCGCCGCGGTCGCGACCCTCGCCCCCGCCCTCGAGCCCGGAAGGCTCTTCGCGTTTCCGACCGTGGAGAACCCGTTCGGCCTGGCAGAGCCCTTCGGCAGGATCGCCATCGTAGCAAACGACATCACGGACCTGGCCGCGATGCCCGTCTTCCTCGTCTCGCTGGCCTCTATGGTCGCGCGCCTGCGCAGCGCGCGGGGCCGGGAGCGATTGCAGCTCAAGTGGATCACCTACGCCGCCTCGCTCACGGCCACCAGCTTCGCGGCTGCTTTCGCGGCCGACTTGCTCACGGATTTGCGGGTCGCCTCGGATGCCCTCTTCCTGCTGGGCGTCGTTGGCTTCGCCGGCATACCCGTCGCGGCGGGCGTAGCGATCCTGCGCCACAAGCTCTACGACATAGACCGGATCATAAACCGCACCCTCGTCTACGGTGCACTCACGGCGACGCTGGCTTTAGTCTACGTGGGGAGCGTGGTTTCCTTGCAGGCCCTCTTGCGCGTCCTGACGGGCCAAGAGTCCACCCTGGCCGTCGTTGCTTCCACCCTTGCTATGGCCGCCCTGTTCGGCCCGCTGCGTCGGCGTGTGCAGGGCTTCGTGGACCGCCGCTTCTACCGCCGCAAGTACGACGCCGTAAAGACGCTTGCGGCCTTCTCGGCGAGGCTGCGAGAGGAGACCGACCTGGACGTCCTAAGCAACGACCTCGTCGGGGTGGCGAGCAGGACCGTGCAGCCCGAGCACGCCTCCGTGTGGCTGAGCCCCGATACCGCCACCAAGGGGCGGCAGGCGGACTAACAACCCCTTATGCACCCGAGTGCGTGGAAGGGGTGTTCTCCGAACTTCGGGCGTAGGGTTCTGATAACGGACGGCACTTTCTCTAGCCCTTCGGTCGTTGCGGGCTGTACCCCGCCCGCGTTAGTGTGCCACCAACACCGGGAAGGGGCCCACCCCCCTCGGTCCCCTCCCGTGTCTTCTCTCATGCCGGGCCCGGCTTCGTTACCTCATGACTACGCGCACGGGCCCGGTCTTTTCGTGCAGGCCTTAACGGCATCCTCGAAGGCCGCTGCTAGGGTGGGTTCCTAAGAGGCGGGGGCGGCCTTCTACGACCTCTCGAGGGCCGTCTCCCCTCCACTCATCCGGCCGGGCGCCCCGCCCACGGGCCCCTGGCCTTCTTCGCGCTCGCGTCTCCCCCGATGCCCTTGGCGTCCCTCCGGCTACGAGA
>DASYWA010000126.1:0-26574 GCA_035936475.1 Rubrobacter sp.
GCGGGCGTGAGTTTGCGGCCGAACGGTCGACCACGAAGACGATGACGAGGGTGAACACGACCGCCCCAACCACCCCACCGAGCAGGACCAGCAGGGCCACTATTTCGGCTGACAACTCGACCTCCTACTCCGCACGGCGCGCAGCGTCCTTCGAGAGATTACTCAGGGCACGGTTCTCAGGTGAACAGCAGCAGCAGGCGCCCCACGCGGCTCCCCCGCTCGCTCAGCGCCTTGAGCCTGGGCCGCAGCAGCCGGTCCAGCCCGAAGTAGCGCCCCGGCGCGATCCCGAACATGACCACCGAGAGCAGCACCATCAGTATGTAGCTCCACTCCCACTCGTTCGGGGTGTGGGCCAGCCCTATCATCAGCTGCATCGACATGCCGATGGCCGCCAGGGCGCCCAGCCGGCTGAAGAACCCCAGGCACATGCTCAGGAAGATCCAGGCCTCCGTGCCCCAGATCACGTACCCGAACCATTGGATGTTCGGCCGCACGAAGTTCTCGATGAACGCCGCGTTGGCCTGCGTCGCCCACCCTATCGGGACGCTTACCTCGGCGCCGGACCTCGACTCCAGGATGTTGGCCTTGAGCAACGCGTCGGAGGCGTCCGCCTCCTCGACCGAGTGATCGAGGAAGTAGCACAGGCCCCCGCGGGCGAAGTCGTTCCGGCAGCCGAAGTCGGGCGGCAGCTTCCACCACAGCTGCGTGAAGAACAGGTACCCCAACCCGATGCTCGCTATCGCGATGGTGACCAAGATGAGGCCCCGTTCCAGGCGCGACGATGAGTAGATGCCTTCCCTCGGCTCTTGCTTCTCTACGGGGCTCGTCTCGGCCACCTCAATGCTCCTCTCGGCGGGGTACCGCTGCCGGTTCGCCGCGCGGGCGCGGCTCCGGGACTCCTTGCTTCTCGGCCAGACGCCGACCCCTCCCGACGGACGCCGCGACCGGCCACCTCTCGCCGCCGCGCCCGACCTCCGATACCGGAGAAGCTCACCTTCGCCCCCCGGTGGCCGCGACGTCATCTCCGCCGGCCCGTTGCGACTCCTGTTCCATGAGCCCGAGCGACTCGAGGGCGTCGCGGGTCGCCCGAAGGTCGGCGCGTTCGAGGGCCAGCGGGCGCAAGTTCTCAAGGTCTTCCACCACGTCGACGTCGAAGGTGGTCTCGAGCAGGCTCACGGACAGGCCCGAGAGCCGGGCCCGGGCCGTGATGCCGTCGAGCTCCGTGCCCACGCTCATCGGCACGCCCTCCAGCACGTCGTGGTAGCCGCGCATCCCGATCAGGTAGTAGCCCCCGTCGAAGGTCGGCCCGAAGACGAGGTCGTCGCCGTCGAGGCGGCGAAAGGCCTCCTCCACCACCCCGACGCCCAGGTGCGGCGAGTCCGAGGCGATGAGGACGGTCCGCTCCTCCCCGCGACCCTCCGCCCCCCGAAACAGCTCCCTCTGGCGCTGGGTCAGGTCGCCGTCTCCCTGGAAAAGAACCCTCCCGGATTCGCCGGTGATCTCGGAGATCTCCGGCCACGCGTCGGGGGGCGTGACGTACCAGCCGGGGGGGAAAGGGGAACCGGCGAAACGCGCGGCCAGGTCCCGCAGGAAGGCGCGGTAGAGCGAGATCGCCCGCTCGTGGCCGATGGCCCTGCCGAGCCGGGTCTTCGCGAACCCGACCCTGGGCGCCCGGGCGATCACGTACAGCGCGTCGCTCACAGCCTCGCCCCCGTGGTGGCCGCCTTGCGGGGCTTCCAGCGAGAGTAGCGGAGTATCGTCGAGACGATGCGCCAGCCGACCTTGAGGCTTCCAACCAGCGTGTCGCCCACCTTCGAGACGCCGATCCGACGGTGGTAACGTACGGGCACCTCGCGGTAGCGGTAGCCCATCCTGGCGGACTTCACGATCATCTCGGACGGCCAGCCGTAGGTCATCTCCCGCATCTCTAGCGCCAGCAAGTGGTCTCTCCGGATCGCGCGGAACGGCCCCACGTCACTGACCCTGACCCCGTAGAGACCGCGCATCAAAAAGGCGGCCAGCTGGTTGCCGAAGATCTGCTGCCAGGTCATCGAGCCCCGCGCCCGCGAGCCCAGGGTGCGGGACCCCACGACAAGATCGGCCTCCCCCATAAGAAGCGGCTCCAGCACCCGCGGGAGGTCGTCCGGATCGTCCGCGGCGTCCCCGTCGAGAAGGACGATCACCTCGGCTTCCCTGGCCGCGAGTACCCCGGCGAGGCACGCGTACCCGTAGCCGCGCCGCCCCTCTCGCACCACCCTCGCCCCGGCCCCGCGGGCGATCTCCCCGGTCCCGTCGGTCGAGCCGTTGTCCACGACTATGATCTCGCCGGAGTCCAGGTGCGCCTGCCCGTTCAGCCTCTCGACCACCCGCGCTATGGAGGGCGCCTCGTCGAGGGCGGGGATGACGGCGGCGATGCGCGCCCCGGAACGCCGCCGTGAACCCGCGTCGTCCCCCGCCGCGTGGTGGTCGGCGAGCGTCACGCCGGCGGACGCTCTCCGGCCTTGATGACGGTAGTGCAGGCGTTGCCGGCCTTCGGGACATCTTCCGGGTCGCTCAAAGTATAGCGGAGCATCTCCTGTATGCGCCTTACCTCTTCTTCCCCGCCGCGCACCACCGGGCAGTACTCGTCGGGCTCGTCCAGCTTGTTGCGCAACGCCCGCCGGCTCGCGCAGCCCCCGGCGCAGCTCTCGACGAACCGGCACGGCTCGCACGCCTGCGGCACGTGCCGGGCCTTCTCGAACTCGCGCTGGTCCCAGATGTTCTTCTCCGAGTCCGCCAGGTGGGACACGCGGCCGGCGGCGGCCGGCCAGTAGGGGCAGGGCGAGATCGTGCCAGCCGGCAGCGCCCGGATGCTCCGCTGCCCGCACGGGTTGCCCCGGGTCGTCTCCAGGCCCATGATCGCGTTCACCAGCGGCTCGCTGCAAACGACCAGGGGCCCGGCGGCGAAAAGGTTCGCGAACCCCCGCCAGAACTGGTCGTAGGAGAGGGTAAACTCCTCGCCCGCCACGGGCTGGTAGACGTTGACCCGAAGGTCGGAGCCGAGCCCGAAGGCGAACCGCGCCACCTCCCCCATGCGATCGTAGTTGGTGCTCATCATCACGGCGGCAACGGACGTGGGGATGCCGAGGCGCTGGCAGCGCTTTAGGGACTCTATGGCCATCTCCCACGCCCCGGGGCCCCGGAACTCGTCCATCTCCTCCTTGGTCGGAAAGTCGAAGGAGAGCTCGACGGAGTGGAAGCCCGCGAGCTCCTCGTCGGTGAGCATGGCCAGGCTGTAGCCGTTGGAGGTGATCGCGGTCTTGACCTCCCTCTCGCGGAAGAGGCCGAGCATATCCCGGTACTCGGGGTGCACCCCGTTCTCCCCCACCCCGAGGTTGACCGACCCGACGTCCAGGTTGTCCAGGATGGTCTCGACCTGCGGCAGGGAGAGGCGTTGCTGCGTGAGGGTAGGCCGGTAACAGTGCGGGCAGGCGAGATTACACTCGTTGGTAAGACCGATGCCAACGGCGACGGACACTCTTGCTCCTCTCCACCACCTACACGACACACCACATTTAACACATAATCTGGTGACTGATTTTGCTTTCTATTCTAACGTTTCGGGAGGGTTGCCGGATCATCCCTGTACCGTCCGAAGGGCGACACCGGCCGCCGGCCGGACGCCTCGCGCAGAGATCGGGCGCTTAAACCCGGGTCGCCACCACCTCGAGGTAGTCGCTCGGCACCACCATCGTCTCGTCGCCCGAACGGTTGAAACGGCCCACGAGGTCCACCAGCTCGCCCACGAGGTCATCCCGCCTCGCCGGGTCGAGCGCCCGAAAAGTCTCCCGGGTGGGACCAAGCTGGGTCTTCAGGATCTCCAGGTAGTGCCGGACCGAACGGTAGCGAAACACGAAGCTCCTCCGGACGATCCGCAGTTCTCCGGCGCCGGCGCCCAGGAGCTCCCGCAGCCGCTCTTCCGTGCCCCAGAGCACGGGCGGCTTCAGGCCGGGAGAGAACGGCAGGTACCTGCCGAAAAGGCTCCCCAGCTCCCCGGCGAAGCCATCGGGCGTCCAGTTCGCAAGCCCGATCTTTCCCCCCGGACGGCACACCCGGAGCAGCTCCCCGGCCGCCTTCTCCTGGTCCGGCGCGAACATCACCCCGACGGTCGAGAGGACGATGTCGAAAGCGGCGTCCTGAAACGGAATGCTCTCGGCGTCGCCCTCCCGGAAAGCGATCGCCAGCCGTTCGGCGGCGGCCCGCTCCCGCCCCCGTTCCAGCAGGGCCGGGACGTAGTCGATGCCGGTCGTCTCCCCGAAGCGGCGGGCGGCCGCCAGCGCCGTGTTGCCGCTGCCGGTCGCCACGTCGAGGACCGTCTGGCCGGGCCGCAGGTCCACGGCCTCGCAGAGAAGCTCGCTCATGATCAGGAACGCCGCCCCGAACGTCGCGTAGTCGCCTGAAGCCCACGCCAGCTGTTGGCGCTCTTTGATCCCTGACAGGTCAGGTGTTGGGTGCGGCGTGGTCAGTTGTTCCTCCCTACAACTCAATCAGAGAGCGATTGCTTGGCTCAAACAAGGTTAATCCCGGCACGGACGAGCACGAACCGAACTTCACGTGACGGTCAGGGTCAGCTTGGGGAACTCCCCGTTGACAAAGCACTTGTTGCTCGCGGCGAAGAACTCGAACGGGTAGTCCCCGGGCGGGGTGTCGGCGGGAATGGTGAGCTCGGCGCGGTAGCGGTCCTGCTCGTCCGTAGGCTTCAGGAGCACCAGCTTTCCGATCTCCGGGTTCGCCGCGAAGATCTCGGGAGAGAGGCCGCCCGCGCCATTCCTCGCAGTCAACTCGAATGTTACCGTCTCGCCCGGCGCGGCGGCGTCCGGGGCGAGCGACGGGTCGCTGAGTCTTGGTTCGTTATCGGGCTCGTCGAGCTCGACGAGCGAGAAGTCGTAGGTGTAGGTCTCGCCGGGCTCGAGGTTGATGTTCAGGTTGTCGTCGAAGGAGCTGGCGCGGTAGCGGTAGCCGTCGTCGTGAAATCCGAACACGGGAGCAGACTCTCCGGCGGGCACGTTGGGCACGGTATAGCGTCCGTCGGCGTCGGTGATCGCGGTCAACTGGATTCCCTTCCATCCTACCGCGAGGTAGACGTCTGAGAGCGGCTCGCCGGTATCTTCGTCGGTGACGCGGCCGGTGATCGTGCCAGTGTTGGCCGATGGTTGGGCTGTAGTAGTAAGCGCCTGGGTGCTTTCCTCGCCCTGCTCTTGCGGTGCGGACTTTCCAGAGGCTCCGGAGGCGGCAGTCGAGCCGTTCGCTCTGGTCTCAGAAGGTTGCTGTGCGTCTTGCTCGCCTGATTGCTCGCCTGATGTACAGGCAACCAGGCCCAACGTAATGCAACAAAGCAAGACTGCGAGCTTTATCGTTTGCTTCACATCAGCCCTTCCCCCAAACAATCTTTGGTAGTAGGCCGGGTGTTTGCTTTGTGCCCACGACTATCAATAGTACACCAAGAATAGCCGGTTCCAGAGAATAGGCGACAGGATCGAGGGGAGGACGGAGATGATGGTCATCAGCCCTCTTGCAAGCCAATCCCTCCCTCGACCCGATAGACGTATCCATGCTCGAAGACCAAGTCTTCCTCCTCCAGCGTCTCTACCGTCCGGAGGACGATCCGGGGAAGGACGTTGGCCGATAGCGCGAGTAGTCCGTCGAGCTCCTCCTTCCTCTCTTCTGTTTTCGCGACCCCGGTCGCGTAGTTCACCGGGAAGCCAACCAGCGCGTAGGGAAGCTCCAGTTCTCCCGCCAGGACCGCCTCGGGGCCGCACGTCTGGCTCACGGCCGTCACCCCCGCCGTGCCGAGCCAGCGGATCTCCGCCCGGCTCTCGAACCGCGGGCCGTTCGTGTGACCGTAGACGCCCCCGACGGTTGCCTCCAGGCCCAGGTCTTTTGTCGCGCGCTCCAGCTTCCGCCGCAGACGCGGGGCGAAGGGCTCGTCGCAAATGAGGTGCCCGCGGTCGGGGTCGCCGGGCTCGGTGAAGATCGTGCATTCGGCACCGCTTGGGAGGAGGTTGGTCGGAAAGAAAAGGTCGTCGAAAAGGACGGGCCGCCCCAGGGGCACCCCGGGGTCAACCGCCCCAACGACCGTCGTCGCGAGAACCGCCCGCGCCCCGAGTTGCCCCAGCGCCGTGAGGTTCGCCTGGTGGGGGATCGTGTGGGGCAGGTGCTGGTGGTTTCTCTGGTGGCGAGAGATGCTCCCGACGGTCCACGAGCCGGCCCGGAAGATCGACACCTCCGCCCTACCGAAGCGGCTCTCGACGACGCGCGACTCCTGCTCTCCGGGGAGATCGTAGATGCCCGAGCCGGTGATGATACCTACGTCTATCATGGTCCTCCTAGGGTTGTCACGGGCCGCTACCGCCCACGCTCTTGTTGGCCCGGCCTTGCTGCGTCCCGGCGACGACCGAAGCGGGGAGCACCGCGTGGTAAGCGGCGGGAGCGTCGTCCCCTCCGCACGCTCATTACCGCCGATCAGGCGGCAAGGGCAAAAGACCCGTGTGCCCCGGGAGGCGCGTGGTCAAGGCCCCGCGTCCCCGGACGAAACGGCCCCTGCCGTTCCCTGCCGCGGCTCCATCAGGGCTCGCAGGTCGTCTACGCCAGGACGGACCACGCCGAGTTCGGTCACGATCGCGGAGACGAGGCTCGCGGGCGTGACGTCGAATGCCGGGTTGTAGGCTTGCGTGCCTTCCGGAGCAACCCGCGTACCGTTGACTTCGAGCACCTCCGACGCGGACCGCAGCTCGATGGGGATGGCGTCCCCGTTTGGCGTGTCCAGGTCGATCGTTGACAGGGGGGCCGCCACGACGAACGGCACGCCGTTCGCCCGCGCCGCCAAAGCGAGGGCGTAGGTGCCCACCTTGTTGGCCACGTCGCCGTTCGCGGCGATGCGATCGGCGCCGGTAATGACGACGTCGATGTCGCCCGAGGCGATCAGGCCGGCGGCGCCGGAGTCGATGGTTACCCGGTGCTCGATGCCCATGCGCTTGAGCTCCCAGGCCGTGAGGCGCGACCCTTGCAGCAGCGGACGGGTCTCGGTGGCCGTCACGCCCGCGATCAGGCCGCGCTCGTGGCCGACCTCGACGATGCTGAGCGCCGTCCCGTGGGCAACGCAGGCCAGGGCGCCCGCGTTGCAATGCGTCAGGACGCGGGAGCCCCGGGCGAGAAGATCGGCCCCAACCTCGCCGATGAGGCGGTTTATCTTTTCGTCTTCGGCAACCATCGCCCGGGCCTCCGCGACGATCCCGTCTACCTCCTGGGGTCGGGAAGGGTCGTAGGCCCCCTTGACCCGGTCTATGCCCCACTTGAGGTTTACGGCTGTGGGACGGGTGGAAGCGAGAAGAGACGCGGCCCGGGATATGGCTTCACCGACGTCCTCGCCACTCTCCCGCGCCCGCTGCGCCGCGAGAGCCACCCCGAGCCCGCCCGCAACGCCGAGCGCAGGAGCCCCACGCACCCGCAAGGACGAGATGGCCTCGGCGAGCTCCCCCACGGTGCCCAGGGTGAGGATGGATTCCTCCGCGGGCAGACGAGTTTGGTCGACGATCCGAATCTTCCCGTCCGCCCAGTCGATGGTCCGCACCAGGACCCCTTCCCGCAGTGAACCCAAAAGCGAAATCTAACACCGGGGTCGGTCGCTCGGCAACCGAAGGCTCGGCGGGGATGCCCCCGGCGTCCCGCCGCGAACCTCTCCGGGACCGATGTGCTACGTTCTAGGGCCTACCGTCCCTCCGCCGGCCCGCCAGTAGTAGAGAGCCGAAGTAGGCGCGACGGCGAGGATAGGAGCCACCAGGCCAGAGTGTCCGCCGTCCATCTACTCCTCTCTACCCGTGTGTTGGGGTTGGGCTCTGGAATTGGTGCGGACAAACGGGGCCGCTCCCGCGATTCATGCCGTTGTTAGGGCCCAGCCAGGGGGAACGGTATAGTCGGTACGCCCGGGACTCGCCCCTCGAAGCGCCCAAAGTTCTCGTTATTGCTTGCATAACCTTTACATGATAACCTGCGACCATGGGGTTTAGCGTTCAAGCGTTGCGCGTCTACCTGTGCATATTGGAGTGCGGTTCGCTGTCGGCGGCGGGCAGGGAGCTCGGCATGACGCAGCCGGCGGTCTCCAACCACCTGCACGCGCTGGAGGAGCGGTTCGGGGTGGCGTTGCTCACGCGCGGGCGGCCCCTTCGGGCCACGCCCGCGGGGGAGAGTCTCGCCGAACACGCGCGGCGGGTTCTGGACGAGGTCTCCGCCCTGGAGGCGGAGATGGCCAGCCACACCGCGCCGCACGGGCCGCTGGTCGTGGGCGCGTCCTCGACCCCTGGAGAGCTCCTGATGCCGGGGCTCGCGGCGGAGTTCTCGGCGCGCCACCCGGAAGTCGCGCTCGAGCTGCGGGTCTACGACACCGACGAGGCCATCGCGGCCCTGCTGGGGCGGGAGATCGAAGCGGCCGTGGTAGGTCACGAGGTCGACGACCCCAGGCTGGCCGGCACGGTGGTCGGCCGCGACGCGCTGGTGGCGGTGGTCGCCGCCTCCGACCGGCTACCCGGGACGGAGATCTCCCCCGGGGACCTCGCCGACCGACCGTTCGTGTTGCGGGAGCAGGGTTCCGGGACGCGCCGGACCGCGGAGGAGGGTCTGGCGGCGGTCGGCGTGAGGCCCAGGGTGGCGATGGAGCTGGGGTCCAACGCGGCCGTCGCGGGCGCCGTCGCGGCGGGCGCGGGCGTCGGCGTCGTCCCGCTGCGCACGGCGGGCGCCCTAAAGGGCGTCAGACAGATCGAGGTTCGCGGGCTCGCGTTCTCGCGGCCCTTCGTCCTGCTAACCGAGCGCGGCCGCAGGCTATCGCCGGCGGCCCAAGCCTTTGTTGCCAATTGCGCCAGAGAGGAATGTTCATGATCCACCGCCTGACGAAGCTGATGCTGGTCACCGTCGCCGCGTTAATCCTCGCCGGGTGCGGCGGGGGCGGTGGAGGAGAAGGCGGTTCGGCCTCAGGGGACGAACCGTTGCGGGTCGGCCTGATCCCCAACGAGAACCCCGAAGAGGTCGAGGCCCAGTACCAGCCCCTCGAAGATTACCTGAAGAAGGAGCTCGGGCGCGAGGTCGAGCTCTCGGTGCCGACCACCTACAACGCCGTGGTCGAGGCGATGGTCTCGGGGGAACTGGACCTCGCGTACTTCGGCGGCCTGACCTACGTCCAGGCGCGCCAGCGCGCGGACGTCCACCCGCTCTTTACCGAGGTCAACCCCAGGACGGGCACGACGAAGTACCGCTCCGTCATCATCGTCCCGGCCGATAGCGACGTGAAGAAGGTCGAGGACCTCAAAGGCAGAGACTTCGCTTTCGGAAGCGTCTCTTCGACCTCCGGTTCGCTCTATCCTGCCATCATGTTGAACCAGGCGGGACTCGACTACCGTACAGACCTCGGAGAGGTCGTTTACACCGGCGGCCACGATACGACGGCGCAGGCGGTGGCGAACGGGCGGGTCGCGGCCGGCGGTCTGGAGGACCGCATCCTGTACGACCTGCAGGAGGAAGGCATCATCGAGAAGGACAAGGTAAGGGTGATAGAGGAGTCCGATCCCATCGAGGGCTACCCCTGGGTGGTCCGCGACGCCCTTTCGGACAAGGACGAGCAGGCGCTCACCGAAGCGTTCCTCGGCATAGAGGACCCCAAGCTTTTGGACCTGCTCCGCGCCGAGGACTACCAGAAGGTCCAGGCGAGCGATTACGATTACGTGGAAGAGCAGGCCCGCAAGCTCGACCTCATCGCGGAGGAGCAATAGAAGCGTGAGGGGGGTCGCGCTCGAAGACGTCTCTGTGCGCTTTGACGGCGTGGAGGCTCTTGGCGACGTGACGCTCCACATAGAGGCGGGGGAGCAGCTCGCCGTGATCGGGGCCTCCGGCGCCGGCAAGTCCACGCTCTTCCGCGCGCTCACCCGGAGCGTGGCCCTGGGGGGCGGCCGGGTCGTCGTCGGCGGGCACGACCTCTACTCCCTCTCGCGGCGCAAGCTGGGCGAGCTGCGCCGGCGCATCGGGACCATCTACCAGGCGTACAACCTCGTCCCCCAGCTCTCGGCGGGCGTCAACGTCGCCCTCGGCGAGGTCGGCGGGATGGGAAGCCTGGGGACGCTGCGGGCCTTCGTCGCCGGGCCAGATGCCGGCCTCTCGAAAAGGGCCAGGGCCGCGCTGGAAGAGATCGGGCTCGGGGACAAGGCCGGCGTGCGGACGGCGGACCTCTCCGGCGGCCAGCAGCAGCGGGTGGCCGTCGCGCGATTGCTCGTGCAGAGGCCCGACCTGATCTTGGCCGACGAGCCCTTCGCCGCCGTGGACCCCGTAACGACCGAGCGCGTCCTTGAGACGCTCCTTCAACTGAACCGGGAGGGCGCGACCCTGCTGGCCAACCTGCACGACGTCGAGGTCGCGCGCCGCTTTCCGCGCGTCGTCGCGCTGCGCGAAGGCCGCGTGGCCTTCGACGGCCCGCCGGAGCGGCTGACCGAAGACGAACTGGCGAAGATCTACGAAGGCGACCCGGGCGAGACGGAGAACGGCCACGGCCCCGAGCTTCCGTACGCCGGGCTCGAAGGATCGTTCCGTCTGACGGAGGGTAGAGATGGCGTCTCCTCGCACTGAACGTCCGGCGTTCGGGGGGGTGGTCCCGCGCTTCTCCTGGAAGAGCAGCCTGGCCGTCCTCGTCGTCCTCGGCCTGACCGGCTACAGCGTCGCGGGCACCGATTTCAACATCGTCGAGCTGCTCAGGGGCAGCGGCGCCGCGGAGAGCTTCGTCTCCGAGATGTTCCCGCCCGACCTCTCGGCCGCCACGCTTCGGGCCGCGGGCACCGGCATCCTGGAGACCTTCCAGATGTCTTTTCTCGGCGCCCTCCTCGGCGCGGTCGTGGCCTTTCCCCTCTCGGCCCTCGGCACGCAGGAGATCGCCACCGTCGGTGCCTCGCGCGGCGAACGCCTGCTGCTCGCCGTTCCCTACCACCTCTCGCGCATGCTCCTGAACGTCTTCCGATCCGTCCCCGACATCCTCTGGGCGCTCGTCTTCGTCGTCGCCCTCGGCCTCGGCCCGTTCCCCGGCACACTCGCCCTGGCGGTCCACTCCGCGGGCGTGCTCGGCAAGCTCTATAGCGAGACGCTGGAGGCCGTCCCGGCCCGCCCCGTGCAGGCGCTCACGGCGACGGGCGCGAGCGACTTTCAGGCCTTCCTCTTCGGGCGGCTGCCGCAGGCGATGAACGGCTTCGCCTCGCTCACGCTCTACCAGTGGGAGTGCAACATCCGCTCGGCGACCATCCTCGGCTTCGTCGGCGCCGGGGGCATAGGGCAGCAGATCCTGATCTCCATGAACCTCTTCGATTACCCGAAGGTCGCAACGCTCGTTGGGGCGACGATAGTGGTGGTGCTGCTCGTGGACCGCTTCTCGGCCGCGGTCCGGCGCAGGCTTGCGTACTAGCCCCTGGCCGTCGGCCGAAAGCCGGAAGATGGAGCACCCCGAGGAGCTTCGCTTCCTGAGCTACCTCTCCCCCGGCATCCCCCGGCGTTCTTCGAGGCGGTCGTCGAGCACGTGCGGCAGGCGCTAGGGCAGCGGGCCTCGCTCTCGGTGGAGCCGCGGGTGTCGGGCCCGGTGAGGGGGGCCGAGGACCCTTTCTCCACGGGCGAGGCCGAGGTCGGGTTCATGTGCGCCCCTTCGCTTTTCTGGCTGCTCGAGTCGGCGGACCCGCCGGTAGCGCTGCTCCACGCGGCACCGGTGTTCCGGGACGACCGGGCGCCCGGGGAGCCGGTCTACTTCTCCGAGCTCGTGGTGCGCGCCGACAACCCCGCCGGGTCGTTCCTCGACCTTCGGGGCCGCTCGTGGGCCTACAACGACCCGTGCTCCCTTAGCGGCTACTACAACGTGCTGAAGAGGCTGGCGGAGATGGGTAACGACGAGGGGTTCTTCGGTCGGACGTGCTGCTCCGGATCGCACCTGAACTCCGTGGGGATGGTTGTCCGTGGCGAGGTGGACGCGGCGCTCATAGACTCTAACGTCCTGCGCATAGAGCTCCGCTCCGCCCCGGAGATACGGGAGCGGCTGCGGGTGATCGAAACCTGGGGGCCGTTCCCGATCCAACCCGTGGTACTCCGCTCGGGCCTCCACCGGAGCCTGGGCGAAGGCCTGCGGACTGCCCTGCTGTCCATCGGCGAAGATTCTCCCGTGGCGCCGGCCCTCGCCGACTTCGGCCTGGAACGCTTCGTCCCCGTCACCTACGAGCACTACGCCGCCGAAAGCGAAGTCCTGAGAAGCTGCGAGCGCGCGCTGGGCGTCCGTCCGTAGGGACCTGCCCCCGTCCGAGGCCGCCCTCCGCGCGGCGGCCCGGGATACCGGTTCCGGATCGTGGCGTCGGGGCTAATCGAGGGCGCACGTCCTAAAACCCGCGAACAGGTCCCGCCGGCCGGGCAGGGCGAAGTTGCGCCAGGTGTTGCGGAGCATGCGGCCACGCGTCGCCCAAGATCCACCGCGCTGCGCCTTGTGGTCGCCGAACCAGGGCTCCGAGTAGTCTTTGTAGGGATCGCGTACGAAACCCGGATAAGGCCCGAAGTCGTCGGCGCACCACTCCCAGACGTTACCCATCATCTGCCTGCAGCCGAACGCGCTGTCGCCCTCCGGGAACGCGGCTACGTCCACCGGTCCGAGCAGGCGTCCGTCCAGGTTGGCGTGGCGCGGCCCCGGCGGCGCATCTCCCCAAGGGTACGTGCGCTTGCGCCCGGTCGTGCCGGTGGCGTCGGGCTCGGCGGAGGCGGCCATCTCCCACTCGGCCTCCGTGGGCAGGCGGCGTCCGGCCCACCCGCAGTAGGCCTCGGCCTCGTACCAGCCGACGTGGACGACCGGCGCGTGGGGGCTCAGCGGCCCGGTCCTGTCGAAGTGCCTGTGGTGCCACCCGTCGCCGACCCGCGACCAGTAGACGGGATGCTCGGCCCCGGTCTCGTCCAGCCACCTCCTGCCCGCCTCGCTCCATAGTTCCCGCTTCCTGTAAGCACCGTCTTCCACGAAGGACCTGAACTCTTCGTTGGTGACCGGGGCGCGCGAGATCTCGAACGCAGAGACCCGCACGGGGTGCGCCCACTTCTCGTTGTCGAAGACGAAATCCGTACCTTTGTCGGCGCCTAGCATGAACTCTCCGCCGGGAACCTCCGCGTCGCCTTCCAGCGGGCCCCGGGGCTGGGCTTCCAGTATCGCGGGGTCGTACTCGGAGATCGGGGGGGCGGGGAGGCCGTGCGTCTGGCGGGTGTAGGTGAACGCCTCGCCGTGCATGTCCTCGTGGAAGGCGGCGAGGCGCGCGAAGTAGTCCGCCTCGGGGGTTGGTCCTTCGGTCCGTAGCCTGCGCAGGGTTTCGTCCAGGACCCGCCGCATGTAGGAGAGGGTCTCCTCGCGGGAGAGCAGCGGCAGATCCCAGCGGGTGTCGTGGGCCACCTCCATAGAGTCGTAGAGCTCGTCGCCCCGCTCCAGGACGGTCGAGGGGGCGAACTCATCGTCCGTCATGCGGCGCAGGTTCCAGCGCTCTTGGAACCAGGCGAGGTGCCCGATCTCCCACAGCGGCGGGTTGACGATGCGCAGCTGGGGTCCGATCATCTGCCCGTCCGAGAGGTCGCTTACTAGCTCCAGGGTTCGCTTGCGGCTGTCGACCAGCATGCCGGCGAGCCATTCGGTCTGTTCTCGTGCGTTCCGCATGAAAGCCCCTTCGTCTCCGCCCGTCCTACTCGCAACGGTGGGATGTTAGCGCAAACCGTACCGCCGGTAGCCCAGAGCGTGTGACGTGGCGCGAAAACATGTATAAAAACGTATGTATGAAACAGGCGCACGCAGCATGAGGATCAGCCTCGTTACGCCGGCCGGGGCAAACTCGCGCAGCGGCAACAGGACCACCGCGGACCGCTGGGCGCGCTTCCTGCGTCAGATGGGGCACGAGGTGCCGGTCGAAGAGGCCTGGGGCGGGGAGCGCACGGAGCTGATGATCGCGCTCCACACCCGGCGCAGCCATCCCTCGATAAGGCGCTACGCCGCCGGCCATCCGGACCGCCCCCTGATCGCGGTCCTCACCGGGACCGACCTCTACCGGGATATCCGGTTCGACGAGGAGGCCCAGGACTCCCTGAGGCTCGCCACGCGGGTGGTCGTGCTGCAGGAGGCGGGGCTTGCGGAGCTCGAACCGCCACACCGCGCGAAGGCGCGGGTGATCTACCAGTCGGCCGAGCCCATCCGCCCGCAGCCCAAGGCCAAGACCTTCTTCGACGTCTGCGTGGTGGGCAACCTGCGCGCCGAGAAAGACCCTTTCCGCTGCGCCCTGGCCGCCCGATTGCTGCTGTCCACCTCGCGCGTCCGGATCACGCACGCCGGGAAGGCCCGAAACGGGGAGTTTGCCGGGCGGGCCAGGGCGCTCGCGTCGGCCGAACCCCGCTACCGCTGGCTGGGCGAGGTTCCCCGGTGGCGGGTGCGCCGCCTGCTGTCGCGGGCGCACCTGCTGGTGCAGAGCTCGTTGATGGAGGGCGGGGCCAACGCGGTAGCCGAGGCCCTGGCCGCGGGGGTGCCCGTAATAGCCTCCCGCATAGCCGGCAACGTCGGGATGCTGGGCGAAGAATATCCCGGCTACTACCCGGTCGGGGATGAGAGAGCCCTAGCGCGGCTTCTGGAACGAGCCGAGACCAACGCCGCTTTCTACGAGCTGCTGAAGGCGCGGTGCGCCGCGCGCCGTCCCCTGACCCTGCCCGAGCGCGAACGCGAGGCGCTGGGCGGCCTGATCGAAGAAGTCGCCGGCGGCTCCGAGAACGGCCAGGGACAGGAGACGGCTCGGGAGGTTATACTCACGCCATGGACGAAAAAACGCGCATAAGGCTGACGAAATACTCGCAGAAGGCCGGCTGAGGCTCCAAGTTCGCTCCAGGGGTCCTGGAGCAGGTGCTTCTCTCGCTCACGCCGGGCTCCCCCTCCGGGGAGAGCTTCGTGAGCAGCATGGAGACCCGCGACGACGCAGGGTACGTCCCGTTCGGCGGCGGCCTGCTCTTGCAGTCCGTGGACTTCTTCCCGCCCATAGTGGACGACCCTTACCGGTTCGGCCAGATCGCCGCCGCCAACGCCCTCTCGGACGTCTACGCGATGGGCGGCGAGCCCCTGACGGCGATGAACCTGGTCGGCTTCCCCGGCAAGCTGGATCTCGGGATCCTGCGCGAGATCCTTGCCGGCGGGCAGTCCAAGATCGAGGAGTCCGGCGCCCGCCTGTGCGGCGGCCACTCTATACAAGACGATGAGCCGAAGTACGGCCTCTCGGTGACCGGTTTCGTGGAGGAGGACCGGGTGGTGCGCAACGCCGGCGCGCGGGCGGGCGACGCCCTCGTCCTTACCAAACCCCTGGGCTTCGGCATCCTGACCACGGCCCTGAAGAAGGACCTCGTCTCCGAAGCCGAGATAGAGGACGCCGTCGAGGTGGCGGCGACCCTGAACAAGGGCGGCCGCGCCGCGCTGCGCGAGGTCGGGGCCTCGGCCGCGACCGACGTTACGGGCTACGGCTTTCTGGGCCATCTCTCGGAGATGCTGGAGGCCTCGGGGCTCGGGGCGGTGGTGCGCCGAAGCGAGGTGCCGGTCTGGGAGCGATCCGTCTCCCTCGCCGCGGAGGGGTGTTACCCCGGCGGCCTCAAGAACAACCGGGAGTACCTCGGCGACAAGGTGGCCACGGACGGGGTCGGCCCGGACGAGCTGCTGCCCCTGTACGACCCGCAGACGAGCGGCGGCCTGCTCGTGGCCGTGCCGGAGCAGCAGGCTCCGGCGTTCGTGCGCGTACTCGAGAGGCACGCCGCGCTCGCCGCGGTGGTCGGCGAGGTGGTGGAGGGTCAGACGATCACGGTCGTACCTTAAGCACCCCTGGGTCTTGCCCCGGCGTTGACCCCGGGTAACCGTCGGGGTTGCGCGATCTGCGACCTCGGTACGCCCGGGGCTTGTCCGTAGACCGCTTCTCCCGGTCGTCGGCCGGGAGTTCCGCGCCGAGCGGGCGGCGCAATCGAGGGCCTGACGATCGCAGACCCCGAAGTCCGCGTACTCCCGCGTGAGGGCGCGCCGCCAGGAGTACTCGACCTGCCTCTCGCGCCAACGTTTCGAGAAGCGGTCAGCCTTCTTCCCCGACCGGCCCCTCAGGCGCTCGTTCATCTCCGGAGGATCCACGAGCGCGCCGTAGGTGTCGAAGCCCGGCGCCCCGGGCACGTTCGTCCTGCCCTATCCCACGGCCTTTGCGTGGCGCACCTCGGGCAGACCGGCGAGGTGTGGGCCGGTCTCCTCTCCAGAGCTCCCGAACTGCGGCCTCTGCGTCAGGGCCGTGTGGGCATCGACGGGGTCCCACTCCACCATCGGGGTGAGAGAGTCCGGGTCCTCGACGCCCCTGCTACCCTCCGCATCCGTCAGGATGTTCGCGACGCCCCGTACGCTTCGTCGAACGCCTCTGCCTGGCCCTCCAGGGCCCGAAACGCCGCTATCCCGCGTACCGGGTCTTGCTCCCAGCTTGTGTGGAGGAGGGGGCGGCAGACCGCCCCCAAAAAAAGCATGACTCTAGCCGTGCACCCGCTCGACTTCCGGTATGTCGAGTTCGGTGCTGGCGAGCTCGTTCGTGTAGTTGGAGAAAGTGGTAAGCGCGACGTGGGCGACCATCTCCAGGATCTCCTCGTCGCTGAACCCGGCCTCGCGCGCCCCTTCGAGCGCTTCGTCGGACGGGTGTCCCCTGGTCTCGACGACCTCGCGGACGAACCGCAGGCCCGCCGCCCTCCGGGCGTCCTCGGACTCGAAGCTCTGCGCCTGCCGGATCTCCTCTTCGCTCAACCCTTCCTGACCTGCCAGGCCAGTATGTGCGGACAGTCAATAAGCGCAGCCGTTGAAGTCCGAGACGGCGACGGCTATGGACTCCTGCATCTTGCCGTCCAGGGCGCCGCCGCTGAGCGTGCCGTTCAGGTTCATGTAGCCCTCGAACGCCGTCGGCGAGACGGCGAAGGTCTTGTAGAAGTTCAGCATCTTGCCGGCGCCCTTGGCGCCCTGCTCCATCAGCGGACGCGAATCCTCCGGGGCGTTCTCGGGCTCGACGGGTTGGATGCGGGGCATGGCTCTCCTCTCGCTCGTGGCCTCTACACTTATTGGCATACCCGAATTATCGTATAGATAAAAGTCGGTGCTCTCCGAGGGTAGCCCGAGCCCCGGGCCCCGGCCGGTGGCGTCGCGCTCCGGAGACCACAAGGGCGACGAGCGCCAGGTAGGCGGCCAGCGAGACCGCCAGCCCGGCCCTCAGGGACCACGACTCGTAGCGGAGCTCCACCGAGTGTTCCCCTGCGGGTACGGGGACCGCGCGCAGCACGTGGTCGGCGGCGTAGATGGGGACCGGTTCGCCGTCGACGTAGGCCTTCCACGCCGGGTAGTACGTCTCGCTGAGCACGAGCAGGCCCCGCGCCCCGGTCGCGGTCTCCAGCCGGATCCGGTCGGCCTCGTACCCCGTTACCGTGGCGCGGTCGGCGGAGGGGTCCTCCGGACGGTCGAGATCCGGCGGGGGCCGCTCCAGCAGGGCCGTCTGCCTCGGGTCCACCGCGCCGGAGCCCAGTTGTTCCAGCGTCTCCGACGGGGGGGACTGCCTTGCCGAGTGGACGATCCAGGCCCGGGGAAGCGCGTCGCGGTTCTCGAGGACCTCCACCCGGTTGTCGTTGTATACGGTCGGGTGGGCGTCCTTCAGTTCCCGCAGCTCGTCCTCGTCGGCCTCCACCTCCGCGGGCACGATCATGTACCGGACGTTGAGGAGGTCCAGCAGGGGGGAGTCCAGGCCCTCCGAGTAGACGTCGGTGTTGTGGTACCCCTGGGATCTCCCGTTGAGCGCCTTCATGTACTCGTAGTATCGGGCGGGCTGGACGGCGTTGTAGCCCTGGATGCTCTGCAATCCCATCGGGGTCGCCAGGTTGCTGACCAGCAGCGCGGTCGTGTCCCTATCCGTGAACCTGTTGTTGTAATGGTAGCTCTGGTTGTCGCCCCGGAGGTACGGGTTGAAGCCGAAGTAGCGAGCCGGCTCATCCTCCGTCTCCGAGTTGAGGAACCTAGCCGCCCCCGTGGGTTCGTAGTAGCGGGTAAGGTCGATCTTCACGAGCTGTTTGCCTACCTCAGCGTCCGCGCGCTCCTCGAGGGTCGTCCTCCCCGCCGCGAACAGGTCGACGAACACCACTAGCACCAGCAGCAACGCCGCGGCCCGACGCCTCGCGGGAGAGAGCGCGTAGACCGCAACGCACGCTATCGCCACCATGACCGCCGCCAGCGAAACCCCGGGAAAGTCCGTACCCACCTCGAGGGATATCCTGAGGCCGACCATCAGGAGAAGCGAAGCCAGGACGGTGAGGAAGACCGTGGACCTCGTTCCCCTGGCCTCTCCTCCCAGGTGGCCCAGGGTGGCGCCGGCCAGCAGAGCAAACGCGAGGTAGAGGATCACCTTGATCCGCTCTGGGCCATGCGGGTGTATCCACTCGAAACCGGGCAACAGGTAGTACATCACCGAATGCAGCGGCGTAGTGCTCTCGCCCGCCAGGACGAAAGTAAAGAGCAAGAGGCCGACGAAGTAAGGCACGGCGTTCCGTCCGCGGGCGACCAGGGGGGCGACGAGGGCCAGGGCCAGGATAGTCGAACCGGGGTATACGAGGCTGGGAAGTAGCACCCTCGTCCAGTCCTTCAGCGAAGACCCGCCCCACGCGGACCTTACCCCTTCGAGGCTGGAGTAGCCGTCCGCCAGGTTCGAGAGCATCTGGTACTCCAGTCGGGGCAGGAGCCCGGCCGCGGCGAGCCCGAACCCGAAGATGAGCACGCCGGCGCCGTGGAGCAGAGACCACAGGATCCGGCCCCGGATACCTTGGACGTTCTCCGGCGGGAACAGGAGCGTACGGTAGGCCACGTATCCGCCAAGGGCGAGCAGGGCGTAGTAGGAGCCCTGACCCGGCCACGCGGCCAGTATCTGGCCGAGCGCCAGGCCGGAGACCCCCCACCAGAGGCCCCGACCGGGCCAGCGAGAACTTCGGATCGCCAACTCCGCGCCCAGGATCGCAAGCGGGAGCCACGCCATGACGCTGGCGTACGGGGAACAACACAGGTTGCGCCAGTAGATAAAGCTGTTGAACTCGTAGGCCACAGCCGCCAGCATGGAGCCCGCCACGTTGATGCGCAGCGTCCGCGCGAGGGCGTACGTGAAGAGCCCCGCGAGCAGCAACTGCGCGAACACGAGGCCACCGGCCGCCGCCGACACCGGCAGCGCGGTGAACAGGATCATCGTTGGCAAGTAGCCCCAGCCGGACAGGGGGTCGCCCGCGAAGGGGGCCCCGGAGAACTGGTGCGGGTTCCAGGCCGGCAAGTCCCCGGAGGCCAACCTCTCGCCGAGGTACGAGTACCAGGGATAGTATTGGGTGATCGGGTCCTTGCTGGCCACGACCCCGCCGACGACCAGATCCCACACCGCAACCACGGTAAAGACGACGAGCAACAACCCGGCGCCGAGATCCTTGTGGCGCTCGACGGCCGGGAGTAGCCGGGAGCGGAAATGCTTGGCCGCGACGTTCATCTACCGTACCGTCTCCCTCTGCGGACTACGCACCCGTAACACTAGCCTCGTCGCTGCCGGATTACGCTCCCCGGCCGCGCCTGGATCAAAGCCCGCCAACCTTCGGCACTCCGTTCCCCGTCTCTTCCGGCTATTGTGCCACCGGGAGGGTAGCAGCGTAGAACGACGAGCACGATGGCGCTTCTCCCTCGGTCGACGTCCGCCGCCGACATTTAAGCCTTTCGTAAGGAGCCCGTAATCGTCGCGTAAGCGCATCGGGGTAGTTTGGTTGGAATGTCGGCAAACCTTTATGCAGAGAGGTGATCGGCGCCGCCGGGCGGAGCCGATCGGCAGACGTCGCATCGAGACCGGGGCGCCCGAAGATGGGCTGCCGCCAGTTGCGGGGACGCTCACCCGGTCAAGAGACGCGCTGATGCGGGGCCGGTCGATGACAGGATATAATCCTGCGCAGAGGAGAGGAACGGGTTCAGCGGTGGCAAAGGTTCTGATCGTCGACGACGAGCCGAACATCCGGGAGGTGGTCGTCCTTTACCTGCGCCGCGACGGACACGAGGTCGTCTCGGCCGCCGACGGCGAGGAAGCCTTAGAGCTTTTCCGCAGCACCCACCCGGACCTCGTCGTGCTCGACCTCATGCTTCCGAAGATGAACGGGTTCGAGGCGTGCCGACGGATGCAGGCCGAGCGCAGGGTGCCCCTGATCATGCTCACAGCCCGGGGTGCGGAGGAGGAGCGTATAGTCGGCCTCGGCATCGGCGCCGACGACTACGTGGTGAAACCTTTCAGCCCGCGCGAACTGGCCGCGAGGGTCGCGGCGGTCCTGCGCCGCGCGGGGGAGCCCCCGCCGGGAAGCGAGGGCGAGAAGGTGCTCGCTTTCGACGGGCTGCGGATCGACCCGAACACGCGCGAGGTCCTGGTGAACGGCGATCCTGCGGCCCTCACGGCGCGGGAGTTCGACCTCCTCTACCACCTGGCCGCCAGCCCCGGCAGGGTCTACACCCGCGACCACCTCATGGAGACCGTCTGGGGCTACGCCTTCTCCGCGGACACGAGCACCGTCACCGTACACATGCGCCGGCTGCGCGAGAAGGTCGAGCAAGATCCCGCCCGCCCGCGCTACCTGCAGACGGTGTGGGGCGTCGGGTACAGATTCGGCGGATGAAGGAGACGTTCCGGACTGCCGGCATAGCGCTCCTCTTTCTCGCCGTTTCCCTGACGGCGGCCCTTCTCACCGCGGTCCTCCTCCACCTGCCGACGGCCGACCTGCCGGTTGTGGCGCTGCTGCTCGCCGTGGCGGGCGGCGGGGGCGGCCTGCTGGCGTTGCTGCTCGTGCGGCCGGCCGTGCTCGGGCGGCTAGGCGGGATGCGGGCGCAGCTCGTCGGCACCGGCCTGGTCGGCAGCCTGCTCCTCCTCGGGATGATGCTCGCCGGGGCACAGGCCATGTTCCTCTCCGGCCACGACCTGTCGCTGCTGTTGACGATGCTGGTCTTCGCGGCGGCCCTCTCGGTCGGCTTCAATTTGCTCTGCGCGAGGCCGCTGGCGGACCGCATCGAGCGGGTGCGGGCGGGGACCGCCAGGATCGCCGCCGGCGATTTGGGGTCCGAGGTACCCGTGGAAGGCCACGACGAGGTCGCCGGTCTGGCCGAAGACTTCAACCGCATGGCCCGGGCGCTCGATGCGGCGTCCGAGCGCGAGCGGGAGATGGAGAAGACGCGGCGCGACCTTATCGCCTCCGTCTCCCACGACCTGCGCACGCCGCTCGCTTCGACGAGGGCCCTGATAGAAGCCGTCGCCGACGGCGTCGCAGAAGACCCGCAGACCGAGAAACGGTACCTCTCCTCCGCCCGCCGGGAGCTCGCGCACCTCAGCCGCCTGGTGGACGACCTCTTCGAGCTCGCCCGGATCGACGCGGGCGTCCTGCAGCTCACCCTGGAGGAGGCCTCCCTGCACGACATGATCTCCGACACGATCTCCAGCTTCCAGCCGCAGGCCGACAACCGGAGCGTTCGGCTCGTCGGGGAGGTCTCGAGCGACGTGGACCCGGTCCTGATGAACCCACCAAAGCTCCAGCGCGTGCTCCACAACCTCGTCTCCAACGCCCTGCGACACACCCCGGCCGACGGCACCGTCGCCCTGCGCGCCACGCCGCAGGGCGAGGAGGTCCGGGTCGAGGTGACGGACACCGGCGAGGGCATCGCCCCGGAAGATCTGCCCCGCGTCTTCGAGCGATCCTTCCGGGCCGAGAGGTCCCGCAACCGGGGGGCGGACGACGACCCAGGCGCCGGCCTCGGCCTGGCGATAGCAAGGGGCCTGATCGAGGCGCACGGCGGCACCATGGACGCAGAGAGCGTCCCCGGACGGGGCTCGCGCTTCGGCTTCACGCTCCGCCGCGCCTAGAGGCTTCGGCTTGTCGGCGCACCGCTTCGCGGCGTTTGGCCGGCCCAACACCTACAGGCGACAAACGTTACGCCTTCCTTACGGTTACGCCGTTCGGTCCGGGAACCCGTTGTTACGCCCGTCGGCGCGTGTGAGAATCGCGGGGGCAGGCTATCTGGAGCGTTTTTTCGGGTGAGATCGGTGACCGGGACCGTCGCGGGGGCTTAGGGTGTCCGAGCCGACGCTCGTCGTTGCCGCCTTTGCCGGGCTCGCGTCTTTTCTTTCGCCGTGCATGCTGCCGGTCGTTCCGGCCTTTCTCGCGCAGCTCGCGGGCACGTCGCTGGACGTCGCTGACCTCAGGCGGCGGGACGTCCTGATGAGCACGGTCCTGTTCGTTGCGGGGTTCTCGGCCGTCTTCGCCGGGCTCGGCGTGACGCTGGGGGCGGTGCTGCAGGGGGTGGCAACCGAGGCGCTCGCGTGGCTCTCGCGGGCCGCGGGGACGGTCGTGATCCTG
The DNA here is from genome assembly GCA_035936475.1 of Rubrobacter sp. Lineage (GTDB taxonomy): Bacteria > Actinomycetota > Rubrobacteria > Rubrobacterales > Rubrobacteraceae > Rubrobacter_D. The sequence continues at coordinate 22,492 of DASYWA010000126.1, forward strand.
CTGGGCCTGCACCTGACGGGGTTGCTGCGTCTCCCGCTGCTGGACCGCCAATATTCTCTGCGGCCTGGTCTCCGGCCGGGGCATCTCGCGTCCTTGCTGTTCGGAGCGTCTTTCGCGGTGGCGTGGACGCCCTGCGTCGGGCCGATCCTCGGCAGCACGCTCGCCCTCGCCGCCACCCAACCGGCCTCGGCCTTTCCCCTGCTTCTGGCCTACGCGGGCAGCCTCGGGGCGCCGTTCCTGGTGGTCGGGCTCTTCCCCGCCCGGTCCCTCTCGTTCCTGAAGGGGCACCGCAGGGCCGCGGCTCGCCTGCACGTGGCATTCGGGGCCGTCCTGATAGGCCTCGGCGTCCTCGTCTTCACCAACAAGCTCAGCCTGCTAGCCAACTTCCAGCTACTCAACGAGGTGCTGCTATGAGATCGCGCGTCCCCCGTCCCTTCCTGCTCGTCCTGACCCTGGTCCTAATCGCGGGCGCCATCGCGTTTGTGGAGTTCCGGCTCGACGTCGCCGGACCCGTCTCGGCCGACGCCCAAAGGAACTCCGACCCGCCGGCTGTCGAGGAGCCGGCGAAAGCGGATACCCCAACCGCCGAAAAAAAGGCCGGCCCCGCCCCGGGCGAGCGCGAAGAGGCCGGGGCGCGTTCGTCCGGTGGTACGCGGCGGGTCGTTTCGGACGTGGAGCGGGTGGCGAAGAAGGCAGACGAGTACCGGCGGGCGGAGGAGATCTCCAACCCGTCCGGCCTCGTGAACGCGGACGGCTTCTCCATAGGGGAGGTCGCCGGGGAGAAGGTCGTCTTGCTGGAGTTCTGGACGTACACGTGCTTTAACTGCCAGAACGTCCAGCCTCACCTCAATGCCTGGCACGACGCGTACGCCAACGACGGTCTGCAGGTAGTCGGCGTCCACACGCCGGAGTTCGGGTTCGAGCGAGAGTACGCCAACGTCGCGGCGGCGGTGCGGGAGGCGGGCATCGAGTATCCCGTAGTGCTGGACAACTCCTACGCGACCTGGAACGCCTACGACAACCGCTACTGGCCCGCCATCTACCTGATCGACGCGGACGGCTTTGTCCGCTACAAGCACTTCGGCGAGGGCGCCTACGACGCGACAGAAGAGAAGATCGAAGATCTTCTCGCCGAGCGGGCCCGCCTCTCGGGCTGATCGGCCCTCGACCCCGGTCCGAAAGGGACTTGCCCGCCGGGGGCCGGCATCGGAAGAAGCCGACCGCACCGGCAGCCTCACCGCAAAGTTCGGGTGAGGCCGGGACGGGCCCGCGCGCTGTCCTATCACGGAGCCCGGCACCCCGACGCCTCTTCTTCGGGAGCGGGCCGGGGTGCCGGGCTCACGGCTATTGCGACGGGCGGGAGAGATGACCGGTTGGAAGGCCGGTTTCGGTCCCGTCGCCGCCTTCTCGCGGGTTCCAGAGGTTGCGAAGGTGGTAGCTCAGGAGCAGGAACAGGCCGCCGAAGCCGAGGAAGAGGAGGACGCGCCATAGCGGGTCCAACCCGGCGAGGTCCCACAGGAAGAGCTTGGCGACCACGAGGAAGAGCGTCGCGACGCCGCCCTTGATGAGGTAGGCGTGGTCCCGGCGCAGCCCGGCGACGAACATCGCGGCGCCGATAAGGCCCCAGGCAACGGTGACGTAGGCGTCAGGGGAACCCGGCAATGTCCCGAGCTCGCGCCAGAACCACGCGAGCAGGGCCGCGTGGGCCGCCAGCCGGTAGAGAAGAACGGTCTTCCCGCCCCCGACGGTCCACGAGCACGCCAGGATCGCGGCGACAACGACGAGATCCGCGATGCCCCAGAGACCCCAGGTGCCGAGGAGGCTCCACCAAAAGTCGTCCGGAAAGACTATCCCTGCCGCGAGCCTGTCCGCGAGCCACAGCCCGACGAGGGCGGACATAACGTGCGCACCGCCCGTCGTTCCCCACTCCGGATGCCGCCGCGAGAGCAGGTGCAGCCCCGCGGCGTAGAGCGCCAGCGCCACGAGGGCGTAGGCCCCGTCGGCCAGGGGGACGAGCTCGCGCAGGATCAGGCCCGCCGCCGCCGCGTGCCCGAAGACCCTGTACACGCGTCGGGACTCCGCCGCGAGCGTCATGGAGGACGCGAAGGTGAGGGCGATGACCGCGAGGCCCACGAGCGCGTACGCGTTGAGGAACGGGTACGCGGCGGCCGGATCGAAGATGTTCTCCAGCGTCTCGCCTGCGAGCAGGGGGAACACCCGGGCCGCGACCACGGCGAAGAGCGCGTGCCCGATCAGGGAGACGGCCCGGTCGGAGAGCCTCCTGGCGACGAAGTGCAGCGCGGCGGCCTCGGCGGCCAGCACGAGCAGCAGCGTCTGCCCTTCCAGCAAGAAGGCCAGCGAGAACGTCGCGAACAATAGCGCGACGATGGCCTGGGTGTGGGCGACACGCCCCCCGCGCCCGCCGCGCCGGAACCCGGCCCAGGCGAGGCCGTGAGAAGCTGCGATCCCGAGCGTCACCAGGCCGAGGGTGGTCCTCCCGGGGCTCCACAACAGGTGCGTCATCCACAGCGAGATCAGCGGCGAGGCGAACGAGAGCAGGTGCGCCGGCGTTCCCTCTTTCAAAAATCGTTCGTTGCCGGTCGCGATCGGACGCATCGAACCTCCGATCTCCGGAACCCGCCAACGTCCGGGGTTCGCGGAGCGGAGCGCCTCCCGCCCGGCGGGCACGAGCCACAACGAGATCCAACCGAACAGGGCCCCGGCCTGCAAGGCCACCCCATCGGCGAGGGTAGGCAAGCCGACGAGGGTGGCGCCATCGTAGCCTGTGAACATCACGGCCCAGTAGCCCCCGAAGGAGACCAGCAAGAGCGAACGCCAGCCCTTAAGGAGGTAGATCCCCATCGCCCCCGTCAGGACGAGCCCGGCATGCAGAACGAGGCCGGCCAAAGCGCCTTCCCCGTCGTAGAGCAAGAAAGGCGTGGCGAGGCCGCCTGAGACCCCGATAACGGCCAGCGCGGCCCCGTCCTGACGCAGCGCCAGCGCGAAGGCGAGCAGGGTCACGGCCGCCATGAACGCGAACGCCACGGGATACGAGAACACGCCGAGCATCTGGAAAGCCGCGAACCCGGTGATGTAGTAAGCCCCGATCCCACCTCCCAACACCACCTGCGCGAAGGCCCGCCTGCCCGCGTAGACGCGCAGCCCGACCCACACCAGCGCGCTCCCGAGGAGGAGGCCGATGCCGACCCGCACCACCGGCGTCAGCAGGACCTGAAGCCACCCCCTGTCCCACGAGAACTTGAACAGGAACACCACGCCCATGAGGAAGAGCGTGATGCCTATTTTGTTCATCCACCACTCCCACCGCCGCAGGTTCGCCAGCTCGAAGGGCAACTCAAGGCCCCGCCATACGCCCCCTGCGGCCCCATCCGTCTCCCACGACCCATCCGACGACATCCCCTCCGGCGCGTCCGACCCCGGAACGACCGGGACATCCTGGGGGACGAAGACGGGGCCCACCGCCCCGGGGTCCCGCCCGACCCTGTCCGGAGCCGTCCCCTCCGAGGACAAAGCCAGGCTCAGCCGGAGGTGCTCCAGCTCCCTCTGATGGCCCTCGACGTCGGCCTCCAGGCGCCGCACGCGCTCTTCCAGGTTACGCTTACCTTCGCGCATCATCGTCCGTCCTCCTTCGGGGCATGTCATCCGCCACCACGGTCTCCCGCTCCGGGGTACGGAGCGCCTCCTCCAGCAGACCCGGCAAGCCCCGCAGCTCCCTTAGGGCCGCGCCCGGGTCTCTCTCCAACGCCGCCGAAGCGGCGGCGAACCGAAGCCAGAACTTCCGCGCGGGCTCCCCAAGATCCGCCACACCGCCCGCGCCGCGCTCCTTCTCGGCGAACCGCATCGCCCCGGGGGCCAGCGACGAGATCGCGGCCTCCGCCACCCGCCGCAAATGCGCGTGCTCCACAGAGTCCGAAGACTCCTCCACGTCCGCGTACCCGTCGCGCCCCACAAAGACCCAGAGCGCGAAGGCCACGACCCCGATCCCCGCCACCAACAAGACCACCACCGCGATACCCTCCAAGCCCAACCTCATTGACTTACACTGTATATTTACGCTGTAAG
>DASYWA010000127.1:0-12971 GCA_035936475.1 Rubrobacter sp.
CCGCACCGACCGCGGCTCCTACGAGGCGGACAAGCTCGTCGTCACCGCCGGCGCCTGGGACGGCGAGCTCGTCGACGTGCTCGACGGCCTCGCCGTCCCCGAGCGGCAGGTCCTCGCCTGGCTCCAGCCGACCCGTCCCGAGCGCTTCCGGCCCGAGAACTTCCCCGTCTTCAACCTGCTCGTGGACGAGGGGCGCTTCTACGGCTTCCCGGTGCACGGCGTCCCGGGCTTCAAGTTCGGGAAGTACCACCACCTAGAAGAGGTAGTCGACCCCGAGACCCTCGACCGCGAGACGCACGACCACGACGAGCGGTTGCTGCGGGACTTCGCCGAGCGCTACTTCCCCGACGGGTGCGGGCCGACGATGGACCTGCAGACCTGCATGTTCACCAACACGCCCGACAACCACTTCGTCATCGATCTTCACCCCGACTACGAGCAGGTCTCGTTCGCCTCGCCATGCTCGGGGCACGGCTACAAGTTCGCGAGCGTGATCGGCGAGATCATGGCCGACCTGGCCGACACCGGCATAACGCGCCACGATATAAGCCTCTTCCGCCTCGACCGCCTCACCCAACCCTCCCGTCGACCGTCCACCCCGCCGGTCTCCCCCGCGGGAAGCACCGACGGACAGACCCACGAGCGGAACGGCCACTCCCGCACTTTCCCGCGGGTGCCGGACGTCCGACCGTTCTGGTAGACCAGTTTGCGGAGGGTAGAGGAGGCGGAGCTATGAGCTTGAAAGACGGGAGCCGATGTCGGCCTTGAAGGTCGTCTCGGGCGCGCTCGAGGATGAGGCTCGGCGTGAGGCGATCTACGGCGGGGACCTGCTCGTCTTCGAGAAGGTGCCCCCGATGGTGGAGCTCTGCGCCTACGCCGACGTCCTGATCCGGGAAGCCTTCGACACCGACGACCCGGTGAGGGCGCAGTTCGGGTTGGGGCGGGACGAGTACCTCTCCAGGGTAGAGGCGCTCCAGAGGGGGTTCCGGAAGGATGACACGGCCAAGGAGCTGTTCCTCGCGGCGCTCGGGCACGTCGGTGTGGACCTGCGGCGCACCTTCTGGGACTGGCTGTACCTGCGCGTCTCGCCCCACGGCGACGAGCACGCCGGGCGGCGGACCGCCGGGCTGGGCTTCCACCGCGACACCTGGTCGTCCAACGTGTACGCGCAGACGAACTGGTGGGCCCCGATCTACCCGATAACCGCCGGGCGCACCGTCGCCTTCTACCCGGCCTACTGGGAGAAGCCCCTGAAGAACACGAGCCGGGAGTGGGACCTGGAGGAGATCAGGGCCGGCCGGTCGGATGCCCCCGTGGTGCCCGGGCCCACGGAGACGGTGGACACCGCCTCCGAGCTGCGGCCTGTGATCGAGCCCGGGGACCTTCTCTGTTTCTCCGGGGCCCACCTGCACGCCAGCGTGCCGAACACGACGGGCGTCGCCCGGTTCAGCGTCGAGGTGCGCACGGTGGACGCCGGGGACGCGGCGGACGGCCGCGGTGCGCCCAACGTGGACGGCGAGGCCCCACGCGTGGCCTCGGGCTGGTTCCGCCACGTGGAAGACGGCACGCCCCTGCCCGCGGTCGCCAGGGTTCGGCCTCGGGGGGCCGTGTAGAATGAAGTCCATGGAGACTGCCAGTCGCAGGAACGCCTTCGTCCAATCGGTGGACCGGGCGATCACCGTTTTGGAGTTCCTGTCGCGCCGGGGGTGGTCCGGCGTGACGGAGGTGTCTAGAGAGCTCGAGATCCACAAGTCCACCGCCTACCGCCTGCTCACGACGCTGAGGGACCGGGGGTTGGTCGAGCAGGACGCCGCGACCGAGAAGTACCGGCTGGGGTTCGGCCTGGTCGCGCTCGCCAGCTCGGTGACGGCGGACCTGGACGTCGCCCGTTGCTCGCGGCCGGTCTGCGACCGGCTGGCCGAACGGACGCTGGAGACGGTCACCGTCACCGTACTAGAGGGCGACGACGGGGTCATCATCTACCAGAGCAACTCCGGGTCTTCCGCGTTGAGCGTGAGCTGGGAGGGCCAGCACACGCCCCTGCACGCCACGGCGGCGGGCAAGATCTTCCTGCACTACATGCCCGAGGACCAGCGACGCCGCCTCCTCAGGAGACAACTGCAACGCTATACCGGGAACACCGTAACGTCGCCCGCGGCCCTCCAGAAGGAGCTACGCGCCAGCAGGGACACGGGCTACTGGCACACCGTCGAGGAGCTCGAGGACGGGCTCAACGCGGTCGCCGCGCCGATCCGCTGCGCCAACGGCGCGGTCGTCGCCGCCGTGAGCGTGTCCGGACCGGCCTTCCGGCTGCCGGAGGAGTCTTTCGAGGAGGTCGGCGGGCTCACCGTCGAGGCCGCGGCGGAGATCTCGCGCTGCCTCGGACTCCGCGCCTGAAAATCGCGCCATCGGCCGGCAGCCCATCCTGGCCTTCGGCCTCGCTTGCAGCGGAAATGGAAGACTTCGACGGGTTTTGTGTCCACAACGTCGGCCGCAACCAGGAAGAGTTCATAAGGGCCTACGGCGAGCGCGTCATCCCCAAGCTGCGCTGGCCGAAGTAGAGAGACGGTCATGGTTTCGGGGAAGTAATTCTCCGGGACCCGTTCCGTCGCTTCCCGGTCTCGCCGACAACCGACTGCTGAACGCTGACGGCTGAAAGCTGACCGCTCTAGCCAGGCAGGTGGCGCTTGGGGCAGCGGGCGACGAGGGAGTAGACGGTGTCGACCATGTTGCCCACGTAGAGTTCGCCTACCTGGGTGAGCAGCTGGTAGGCGTCGAACTTCTCGAACCCGTGGTCTTCGGCGAGCCACCCGACCAGCTCCGCGTAGGCTATGCGGGCGGCGTCCTCCATCGGGCTGGCTCGTTCGCGCGGCCGTCCGGAGAGCGCGGTCTTCGACGGCGGGGAGGTGGCATCCGGGCAGTTCGGACGGCTCTTGCGGCCGTCGATTGACGGGCGGTCGCGGGGTGTGCGAGAGTTAGCGGACACGCGGTCGCCTAGGGAGAGGAGAGCACCATGAGCGAGCTGCTTTTTGCCGGGGGAACGGTCGTCACCGCCGAGGGCAGCTACCGCGCCGACGTGCTCGTCGAGGACGGCAGGATCTCGGCCGTCGGCGCGAGCATCGACGCCGACGGCATCCAGACCGTGGACGCCTCGGGGTTGCTGGTAATGCCCGGTTTTATCGACGCCCACACCCACATGGACATGCCCTTCGGCGGCACCGTCACCGCCGACGACTGGGCGACCGGCACCGAGGCCGCCGCCGCCGGCGGCACCACGATGCTCATAGATTTCGCCCTCCAGGAGGCGGGCGGTACCCTCGCCGGGGCCTACGAGGCCTGGACGGAGAAGGCCAAGGACAAGGCGGTAATAGACTACGGCTTCCACGTCGCCATCACCGACCTGCGCGACGACATAAAGGCCGAGCTTCCTGACCTGGCGGCGAAGGGCGTGGCCTCGGTCAAGATCTTCATGGCCTACAAGGGCACCCCCCTCTACACCGAGGACGACGACCTCTTCGAGACGCTGCAACTGTCCAGAGAGGCCGGCGTCCTCGTAATGGTCCACGCCGAGAACGGCGACGCCATAGCCAAGCTCCAGCAGCAATCACTCGCCCGCGGCGACACGGACCCGAAGTTCCACGCGCTCACCCGCCCCGAGGCCGTCGAGGCGGAGGCCACCAACCGGGCGATACGGCTCGCCGAGGTCGCAGGCGCCCCCATCCTCGTCGTCCACGTCTCGTGCGCGCCGGCGCTCGAGGCCATCCACCTCGCCCACGAGCGCGGCCAGACCGTCTTTGCCGAGACCTGCCCCCAGTACTTCGCCTTCGAGTACGAGGACCTCGCGCGGCCGGGCTTCGAGGGCGCCAAGTACGTCTGCTCGCCGCCCCTGCGCGACCCCTCCAACAGGCCCGCGCTCTGGAACGGGCTCAAGACCGGGGACCTCCAGATCTTCGGCTCGGACCACTGCTCCTTCAACTACGAGGGGCAGAAGGACCTCGGACGCGACGACTTCACCCTGATCCCCAACGGCCTGCCCGGGGTCGAGGAGCGCGCCATGGTCCTCTGGACGCTCGGCGTCCGCGAGGGGAAGCTCTCGGAGAACCAGTTCGTCGCCGTCCTCTCCACGAACCAGGCCCGTATCTACGGCGCCTACCCGAAGAAGGGCACGCTCTCCCCCGGCGCCGACGCGGACATCGTCCTCTGGGACCCCGAACTCTCGACGACCGCGACCGTCGACAACCGGCACGGCAACGTGGACTACACGCCGTACGAGGGGCGCACCTTCACCGGCGGTCCGGCCGCCGTGTACGTGCGCGGGAACCTCGTCTACAAGGACGGCCAGGTCGTGGGAGAGAGGGGATCCGGCAGGTTCGTCGAGCGCTCGCTGAACCTGCCGAGCATCGGGCCGGTGGCGGTTTGAGGGTAGAGGAACGCTCCGGGACCGGCCTCGCGGGGCGCGTCCGCCTGCGGCCGACGTCCGAGGGGGACCTGGACTTCGTGCTAAGCGAGGAGAACGACGAGAAGAACCGGCCGTTCATAGGCCGGTGGCCGCGGGGACGGCACCTGGAGGCGCTCGCGGACGAGGGCGTGGAGCATTCGATCCTGGAGGACCAAGAAGGGACGTCTGTCGGGTACACGATCCTGACCGGCCTCGAAGACCCCGGCCGCATCCTCTGCCTCAAGCGCCTCATGGTCTCCGAGAAGGGGCGGGGCTACGGCCGGGCCGCCCTGCGCCTTCTCGGGGAGCGGGCCTTCGGGGGGCTCGGGGCGCACCGCCTCTGGCTCGACGTCAAGGAGGGGAACGCGCGGGCGAGGGGCCTCTACGAGTCCGAGGGCTTCGTCAAAGAAGGTGTCCTGAGGGATTCCCTTTGGACGGGGGAAGAGTACGAGTCCCTCGTGGTGATGTCTATATTGGAAAGCGAGTACAGAGCATGAGACCGGACGAGCTACTCAAGAGGCACAAGGACGTAATGCCGGGGTGGATCTCGCTCTACTACGACGAGCCGATCGAGCTCTCCCGCGGCGAGGGCTTCAGGGTCTGGGATTCGGAGGGCAACGAGTACCTGGACTTTTTCGGCGGGATCGTGACGACCGTAAGCGGGCACAACATACCGGAGATCGTCGAGGCCGTGCGCGAGCAGGCGGGCAAGATCCTGCACTCCTCGACGCTCTACCTTATAGAGAACCAGGTGAAGCTTGCCGAGAAGCTTATAGGGCTCTCCCCGATCTCGGGCGACCAGAAGGTCTTCTTCGTGAGCAGCGGCAGTGAGGCGAACGAGGCGGCGCTCCTGTTCGCGACGCAGCACCGACGCTCCAGCGAGGTCCTCGCGATGCGCGGCTCCTACCACGGCGGCTCCTTCGGGACGATGGGCATAACGGGCCAGAGCACCTGGCGCCCGACGAGCCGCTCGGCCCTGGACGTCACCTACGCGATGCCCCCGCACCACTCCTACTCCTCGCTCTACGGCCGCTACGAGAAGGACGCGGAGTTCGCCAGGGCCTGCGCCGAGGACATGCGCGACCTGATCAGGACGGCGACCACGGGGCACGTCGCCGCCCTCATAGCCGAGCCCGTGCAGGGCGTGGGCGGCTTCATAGAGCTGCCGCCGGAGTACATAAGGGGGATCAAGGAGGTCCTCGACGAGACGGGCATCCTGTACATCTCCGACGAGGTCCAGACGGCTTTTGGGCGTACCGGATCCCACTTCTGGGGTATCCAGGAGTCCGGGATCGAGCCCGACATGATCACGATGGCCAAGGGCCTCGGAAACGGCCTCGCCATCGGCGCCGTGATGGGCCGCGCCGACATCGTCGACTCCATGTCGGGCAAGCTCCACCTCGCCACCTTCGGCGGCAACCACCTCTCTACCGCGGGCGCCCTCGCCAACCTGAACTACATCCTGGACAACGACCTGCAGAGGAACGCCGACGAGGTGGGCGGCTACTTGAAGGACCGGCTGGTGAACATGGCGAAGGACAGCCCCATCGTCGGCGAGGTGCGCGGGCGCGGCCTGATGCTCGCCCTGGAGATGGTAGGCCCGGACGGCTCACCGAACCCGCCCGCCGCCGTCCGCTTCCTGCAGGCCTGCAAGGAGCGCGGGGTCCTCGTCGGCAAGGGCGGCATCGGCGCGAACGCCGTCCGCATCTCCCCGCCCCTCACCATCTCCCGCGAGGCCGCCGAGGAGGCAGCCAACGCCTTCGAGGAGGCCCTGGCCGTAGCCGGCGAAGCGGCGAGGGTCGGCTAGTGCAGGCCGAAGGCGTGGACGCCCGCCGCGCCGTCGAGGAACTCAAAGAACTCGCCGCATTGACGGGCGGCCCGGAAGGCGCCCGCCGCGTAGCCTGGACCGAGGAGTGGACGAAGGCCCGCGAGTGGTTCAGGGGCAAACTCGAAGAGATCGACGGCATTACCGAGATAGAGACGGACGAGGCCGGCAACGTCTGGGCGACGGCCCCGGGCGAGTCGGAGAGAGCGGTCATCATCGGCGGTCACATAGACTCCGTCCCGAACGGCGGCTGGCTCGACGGCGCCCTGAACGTGATCGCCGGGCTGGAAATCATGCGCGACCTGGCGCCGCAAAGACGTCCCGTAACCCTCCGGCTCGTCGACTGGGCCGACGAGGAGGGCGCCCGGTTCGGCCGGAGCCTGCTGGGCTCCAGCGCCACCGCGGGCTCCCTCGACCCCGACTCCGTGCGGAACCTCAAGGACAGGGATGGCGTGTCGCTGCCGGATGCGCTGCGGGAGCACGGCGTCGACCTCGACAGTATGAAAGAGTCCCACAAACAACTCGAGAACGCCGTGGCCTACCTGGAGCTCCACATAGAGCAGGGACCCGTGCTGGAGCGCATGGACCTTCCCTTGGGCGTCGTGCTCGGCACCTTCGGGGTGGAGCGCCACGCCGTCCGCTTCACCGGCCAGCACGCCCACTCCGGCTCGACGCCCATGGACGTCAGGCGCGACGCTTTCGTCGCCGCCGCCAGGTCCGCCATCGAGTTCAGAGACGACGCCGCGCGCCGGGACGACGTGCGGGCCACCACCGGCTTCGTGAACGTCAGCCCGGCCATAGTGACCGCCTTCAACGGCTGGTGCGAGACCTCCCTCGACCAGCGCGCCCTCGACGCGGGCGTGCTCGCCGACATGCTCGCGAAGGCGAAGGAGGCGAGCGAGAAGTTCGCGCAAGAAGAGGGCTGCGCGGTCGAGTGGGAGCGCCTGTGGCAGATAGAGCCCATCCCCTTCGACGAGCAACTAATACAACTCGCCGAGGAGGCGGTGAACGAGGTGGCGGGCGCCTCCCACCGCCTGCCGAGCGGACCCTTGCACGACGCCGCCGAGATGGCCCGCCTCATGCCGACCGTGATGCTCTTCGTGAAGAGCCTGCGCGGCCTCAGCCACACCAAAGACGAGGACACGCCGGAAGGAGACATCGAGCTCTCGGTGCGGGCGTTGCACAGGTTGACGCAGAAGACGATCGCGTGGGCGGAATAGCCGTCAGCCCTCAGCCGTTAGCTTACGGTGGGGTCGGCGCGGGCCGGTTCGGAGACGGGAACGGGTGACCAGAGTATCGGCGACGTGGTTGGGATCGGAAGAGCAAAGAGAAGCTGATAGCTGAAGGCTGATGGCTGACAGCGCCGACCGAAGGGAGGCAAACTTGGAACGCGAGCGCTACGGGGACTTCGGCTTCAACGATCCGGCCGAGCTGTCCAGGATCAAGGCCGAGGTGAGCGCGTCTAGCCTCTACAACGAGGACCTGGCGCCGACGGGCCCGGAAGACCGGACGTGGACGACGTACAACATCGCGGCGCTCTGGATCGGGATGGCGATAGTCATCACTACCTACACCCTGGCCTCGGGCCTGATGGCCGCCGGGATGCTGTGGTGGCAGGCGCTCCTGACCATCTCCCTGGGGAACCTCCTCGTGCTGGTGCCGATGCTCCTAAACGCCCACGCGGGGACGAAGTGGGGCGTGCCCTTCCCGGTCTTTGTGCGGGCCTCTTTCGGGGTGCGGGGGGCCAACTTCGCCGCGATAGCCCGGGCGCTCGTCGCCTGCGGGTGGTTCGGGATACAGACCTGGATCGGGGGTCTCGCGCTGAGCTCGCTGATGAGCGCCGTCTGGGGCGGTTGGGGCAACGTGCCGGGCAACACGGCCATAACTTTCATGGTGTTCTGGGCGATACAGGTGGTGATCATCTGGTTCGGCGTCGAGGGCGTGAAGTGGTTCGAGGCCTTCTCAGCACCACTCCTGATCGTAGGCAGCCTGGCGCTTCTGGTCTGGGGCATCTCGGCCGGCGGCGGGCTCGGGAACGTGCTCTCGACCTCCTCGGGGCTCCAGACGGGCAACGCGCCTTTCTGGGCGCTGTTCTGGCCCAGTCTCGCGGCGAACGTGGGGTACTGGATCACGGTCTCCCTCAACATCCCGGACTTTACGCGCTACGCCAAGAGCCAGCGCTCGCAGGTCGTCGGCCAGGCCATAGGGTTGCCGCTCACGATGACCGCGTTCTCGTTTATAGGGATAGCGGTGACGGCCGCGACCATCGTCGTGTTCGACGAGGCGATCTGGGACCCCGTGGCCCTCGTCACCAGGCTCCTCACGGACCTGCCCATACTGCTCATAATCGCCATGATCGTCATAGCGATAGCCCAGATCTCGACGAACATGGCGGCGAACGTGGTCTCCCCGTCGTTCGACTTCTCCAACCTCGCGCCGAAGTACATCTCGTTCAGGATGGGCGGGCTCATCACGGCGCTGCTCGGCATCGTCTCCTTCCCGTGGGTGCTCTTCAACAACGTCGGGGCGTACATCTTCACGTGGCTGGTGGGCTACGGGAGCTTGCTCGGCGCCATCGGGGCCGTGATGATCGTGGACTACTGGATCCTGCGCAAGAGGCACCTCGACCTCGCCGACCTCTACAAGCACGAGGGCCGCTACGCCTACTCCGGCGGCTGGAACTGGCGGGCCATAGCGGCCGTCCTGATCGGGGTCCTACCCGTCCTCCCAGGCTTCATCAAGGCGGCCACGACCCCGGGCTTCGCCGGCGTCTTCGAGAACCCGACGTTCGTCGAGAGCCTCTACAACTACGGCCTGTTCTTCACCTTCCTGGTCGCCGGCATCGTGTACCTGATCTTCACCGTCGCCACCGGCGGCGCCACCGAACCGACCGGGGAAGCGGGCCGGGAGCCCGAGACGGCGTAAGGAGCGACGGATGCCCGACGCAGCGACGTTCGGCGTGGTCGTCGCCGCCACGCTGGCGCTGTCTCTGACGCCCGGCCCGGCGGTGCTCTACATCGTTGCCCGCGGCGTGGAGGGGGGACGTCTGGCGGGGCTCGTCTCCGCCTTCGGCATCTGCGCCGGGGGGCTGGTGCACGTGGCTTTCGCGGCGGTCGGCCTCTCGGCCCTGCTCGCCTCCTCCGCCACCGCGTTCGCCGTGGTGAAGTGGCTGGGCGTGGCTTACCTCTTGTGGCTCGGCGTCTCGCGGCTGCTGGGCGGCGACGAGCGGAACTCCGCAGGCCGGGTGGAGGAGGGTAGCCTCAGGGCCGTCTTCTGGCAGGGCGTCCTGGTGGACGTGCTGAACCCAAAGGTGGCGCTCTTTTTCCTGGCCTTCTTGCCGCAGTTCGTGGAGCCGTCGCGCGGCCCGGTCTGGGCGCAGATGATCCTGCTGGGCCTCACGTTCGCGGTGGTCGCCCTCTGCACCGACGGCCTCTATGCCCTGCTCTCCGGCACCGCCGCCGACTGGCTCGGGCGCCGGAACGAGAGCCCGCGCTTCCGCCGCGCGGGACGCTACGCCTCAGGGAGCGTCTACCTGGCCCTGGGCGCCGCCACAGCCATCTCCGGCTCGGGAAAGGACTGAAGCGATGGACTTCGCCGTAACCCTCCAGACGAACCCGCCCGCTTCGCGTGTTATTGAGTTAACACAAAGAGCCGAGCAACACGGCTTCACCCACGCCTGGACCTTCGACTCGCACATCCTCTGGCAGGAGCCCTACGTCATCCACTCCCAGATGCTCTCCGCCACGGAGAAGATAGTCGTCGGACCCTTCGTGACCAACCCGGTGAGCCGCGACCCTTCGGTCACGGCCTCGACCTTCGCCACGCTCAACGACATGTTCGGCAACCGCACCATCTGCGGCATCGGGCGCGGCGACTCCGTCGTGCGCGTCCTCGGCCGCAAGCCGACCACCCTGCGCCAGCTTGAGGAGGCGATGCGCGTCATAAAGGACCTCGCCGAGGGCCGCGAGGCCGACTACGGCGGCGTGAACGTCAAGATCCCCTGGGTAGAGGAAGGCAAGCTCGACGTCTGGATGGCCGGCTACGGCCCGAAGGCCCTGAGCCTCGTCGGGAGAAAAGCCGACGGCTTCATCCTCCAGCTAGCCGACCCCGTCATCCTCGAGTGGACCATGAAGCACGTCCACGACGCCGCCAGAGAAGCGGGCCGCGACCCGAAAGAGGTAAAGGTCTGCGTCGCGGCCCCCGCCTACGTCGGCGACGACCTAGCGCACCAGCGCGACCAGTGCCGGTGGTTCGGGGGGATGGTCGGCAACCACGTCGCCGACCTCGTCTCCCGCTACGGCGAGGACAGCGAAGTCCCGCACGCCCTTACCGACTATATAAAAGCCCGCGAGGGCTACGACTACAGCCACCACGGCCAGGCCGGCAACCCCACCACCGACTTCGTCCCCGACAACATCGTGGACCGCTTCTGCGTCCTGGGCACCGTCGAGGACCACGTGAAGAAGCTCATCGAGCTGAAGGATCTCGGCGCGGACCAGTTCAACATCTACCTCATGCACGACGCGATGGAGGAGACGCTGGATGCTTACGGGCGGGAGATCTTACCGGCGGTGGGGGCGGGGTCCACCGTGTAAGTGCCCGGTGAGCCGAGGTCGATCCATCCGTCGGCCCGTGGCGCCTTATTGGCCGAACCCGTGTTCGAAGCGAGAGGTCGGCGTCTTGTATGGCCAGCTCGCAGTCCACAGGCTCGTCAAACTCTCCGCAAGGACTCGCTAAACTATCCACGTGGAACCCTCCGACGACCAGCGTTTTACGGAAGTAACGCTCACCGGGGGCTTCGTCAGCCCGGTGGCGAAGGTTGGTGATACGGTGCGTCGCGGCACCGGTCCCTGGACCCCCGCCGTCCACGCCCTCCTAAACCACCTGGAGGACGTGGATTTCGATGGCGCTCCCCGGGTCCTCGGCACCGACGGGCGGGGACGCGAGGTGCTCTCTTTCGTTCCCGGCGAGGTACCCGATCGCGCGAGCCCGGAAGTGGCGACGGAGGGGGTCCTGGCCCAGGTCGGCCGGCTGCTCCGCCGCTACCACGACGCCGTCCGTGGGTTCGAGCTCCCTACCGGGATTCGCTGGCATCACCGCCCGATCCCTGGAGACGAGACGGTCGTCTGTCACAACGACATCTCCCCCAGAAATACGGTCTTCCGCGACGCACGCCCGGTGGCGTTCGTGGACTGGGACCTCGCGACCCCGGCGCCACCTGCGTGGGACGTGGCGCACGCCGCCTGGCAGTTCGTCCCGCTCGCCGACGACGCAGGCTGCCGGCGCCACGGCTGGCCAGCGCCCCCGGACCGCGCCCACAGGCTGCGCGTCCTGTGTGACGGCTACGGGCTGACCGACGCGGACCGGGCCGGGTTCTCCGCGCTCGTGGCCCGGCGCATAGAGACAACGGCCTCGGGGATAGAGGAACTCGCCGCCCGCGGGGTGGCCGCCCACGAGCGGCTCGTCCGCATCGGGATCCCGGCGCTGGTACGCGCCGACGGCGCCTGGGTCGGACTCCACGCCGGTGAACTAGACGCGGCGCTCGTCCCAAAAGGCGGAAGAAGAAGTCACAACTCGCGTGCGACGTAACTCTTCGGGCGCCGAAAAGTTGCTCTCGCCCTTGCCCTCCGACCGCAACCCTCGAATCCAGGCGTACCGGTCGACGGCATGTTTCGATGGCCCGAACCTGCCCGTTCGGAGCTTCGATCAATGGCGCGGTGGCCTTCTCTGACGCGTCTCCGAAAAGGGCGGGGGGGCGGCCGCTGGCGCTGCGTATGGTCTTTCGACTATTCTTTGGCTATGGGGAGGGCCAAGACATAGCAGAGTCGGCGATCAGCATCCGGGGGCTTGCCTACCGTTATCGAGGCCAGGAGGAGCCCGCGCTCGACGGGGTGGACCTCGAGGTGGCGGAGGGCGAGTTCGTGGTCGTGATGGGTCCCTCGGGGGCGGGGAAGAGCACGTTGTGTACGGCCCTGAACGGCCTCGTTCCCCACTTCTTCCGGGGGCGGATGGAGGGGGAGGTGGAAGTCCGCGGCCGTTCGACGCGCGGGGGGAAGGTCGGGGAGTTCGCCCGCGAGGTCGGGCTGGTCTTCCAGGACTTCGAGGCGCAGCTTTTCTCGACGAACGTGGCGCTGGAGGTGGCGTTCGGGCCCGAGAATTTCTCCGTGGAGCGGGGTGAGATGAAGCGGCGCGTGGAGGGCGTGCTCGGGCGGGTGCGGCTAGAGGGGTTCGAGGGGCGGCAGCCTGCGACGTTATCCGGCGGGCAGAAGCAGCGGCTGGCTATCGCCTCGGTGCTGGCGATCGAGCCAAGGATATTGTGTTTGGATGAGCCCACGACGGATCTCGACCCGGTCGGGAAGCTCGGGGTGTTCGAGATCGCCTCAGAGCTCAAGGAGCGGGACGACGTGACGCTCATCGTGGTGGAGCACGAGACCGAGGAGACGCTGGAGGCGGACAGGATCGTGATCCTGCGCGAGGGCCGCGTCGTTACGGACCGCCCCGCCCGCGAGGTCCTGCGCGACGTGGACCTTCTGGCAGAGTCCCGCATCATGCCGCTCGGCGTCACCCGCTACTTCCACGAGATGGGCCTCTGGCAGGGCCAGCTGCCCCTCACGCCCGCCGAGGGGCTAAGGGAGTTCCGGCAGCGCGGCTGGCGGATAGACGCCGGGCGGCACCGGGAGCTGGTGGCGGAGGACGAGAGGCGGGAGG
>DASYWA010000128.1:0-2599 GCA_035936475.1 Rubrobacter sp.
GGGATGCACCCGAGCAGCGTGTAGGCGCTGAACTTGGCGAGGTTCATCCTCGCCGTGCCGGCCGGGAACGAGATAAACGTGCGCACGACGGGCAGGCAGCGGGAGACGAAGACCGCGAGCTCCCCGTAGCGGTCGAACCACTTCTCGGCTACCTGCAGGTGGTGGGCCCGCACGCCCACGTACTTTCCGTAGCGGAACCACAGCTCCCGCCCGCCCCAAAGCCCTACAAAGTACGCCACCCAGGAGCCGACCAGGTTCCCGAGCACGCCCGCGGCCACGGCGGCGAGGAGCGACATCCTCCCCTCCGAGACCAGGTAGCCGGCGAAGGGCGAGATCGCCTCCGACGGGATCAGGATCCCCATGCTCTCCAGCAGCATCAGCACGAAGACGGCGGGCACCCCGAAGGCCCCGATGGTCTCCGTGACGAAATGTATCAGCGGCGCGAGGATGGCTTCGAGCACCCGCAGAAGCTAACATCTCGCCGGGGAGATTTCTACCGGATGCCCTTCCTACGGAACTCCGCGGCCCTGAGCCCCCGCGCGGAGATCCACAACACGTAGACGCACCCGACGCTCACCAGCCACAACGGCGCGGCGAGAAAGCCGGCCAGCACGTCCGTCGGGTAGTGGACGCCGAGGTAGAGGCGCGAGAAGCCTATGAGCAAGACGAGCAGCGCGCCGGCGCCCAGGGCCGCCAGCCGGGCGGGGCCGTGCAGGTGGTAGGCCAGGATCAGAGCAAGCGCCCCGTAGAAGCCGACGGCCACGGTGGCGTGCCCGCTCGGGAACGAGTAGAAGCCCGCCGTGTACCCCGAGTCTATGACCTCGGGCCTCGCCCGCCGGAAGACGGCCTTGAGCACGGTCATCAGGAAGGCGCCACCGGCGGTCGAGACCACGAGCAGCACGGCCGAGAGCCTCCAGCCCTTGTAGAGAAAGGCGAGGGAGGCCGCGGCGAGGAGCGGAAGGACGACGTAGTAGTAGCCCAGAGCCGTCACCGCGCGCATCGGGCCGTCCAACCAGGCCGGGACGTTCGCCCCGATCCAGAGCAGCACCGCCCGGTCGAAGGCCCGGCTCTCCCCCTCTATGACCTCTTCGGTGATCTCCGCGAAGCCCCACACCACGAAGGCGGATACGGCGAGCCCGGCCGCCAGCCAGACGATGGCGGCCACCGTCAACCGGCCCGCCGCAACCCGCCGCAACCCTCGCAAGGCGCCTGTCAGGGCTTCGAACACAGAAGGAATTCTATTACCCGCCAGAGAAAAGCTCCGACGACCTGCCGACGCCCCTACCGGGACAGAGCCCGATCCACGACCCGCAGGATGTCGTCGAGCTCCATCCCCGCCACCGTAGACCTCTCTCTACCTATGACGACGGAGGAGAGCGGCCCGTCGTCGGTGTAGAGCTCGACCCAGGCCGGCGCTGTGCCCTGCACGGTGGACGTGGCGCGGCTGCAGATGACGAGCTTGGGGACGCCGCGGCGCAGCTCCCGGTCCAGCAACGCCTGCTCCGTCTCGGCCACCTCCAGGCCAGGGCGGAGCGACCGCAGGACGTGCGCTATGGCCTGCCGGTAGGACCGCGGCTCGTTGGCCAGCAGTACCCTCGGCCTCGGGGCAGCTTCCATCCTCTCCATGGCGGAAGGATAAGGCCCGCCGTTGGCCCCTGCGTCCCCCGTAGCAGGGATCTTTTCCTAGCCGATTTCGGCTACGTCCCGGCGCCCCCGCCGCGCCGTCTCGGCCCCGGTCGGAGAGGTATTTGCCCCGCGGCCCGCGCGCCTCCCCACGTATAATCCCCGTCAGACGGCTTACGAGGAGGGTCCGCGGGTTGCAGAACAACGAGGTGGTAAGGGCGCTCGAGACCATAGTGGCGCTCATGGAGATCAAAGACGAGTCGTACTACAGGGTCCTCGCCTACCAGCGGGCGGCGGAATCCGTGGGCTCTTTAGGCCGCCCCGTGCGCGAGGTCGAGGACCTCGAGACGCTCCCGCACGTCGGCGGGACGACGGCGGCGGTGATAAGGGACCTCGCGGAGGACCGGACCCCCGGGATCCTGGCCGAGCTCTCCGAAGAGGTGCCCCCGGGCCTCGTGGAGGTCACGAGGCTGCCCGGCGTCGGCCCCCGCACGGCCGGCCGCCTCTGGCGCGAGCTCGGCGTGACGAGCGTCGAGGAGGTAGCGGGCCTGGAGGAGGGAAGCCTCGCCTCTCTCAAGGGCTTCGGCAAGAAGAGCGAGGGCCGCATCCTGGAAGCCGCCAAAAAGTACAATGCCCACGAGCACCGGATGCTGCTGGACGAGGCGAGCGCGCTCGGGGAGCGCATCCTCCGCTTCGTCCGCTCGCACCCGGCCACCCAGCGGGCCGACCTCGCCGGCTCCCTGCGCCGCATGAAGGAGACCATCGGCGACCTGGACATCGTCGCCGCGAGCTCCGACCCCGAAGCCCTGGCGGACGCCTTCGCCGGGGCGCCGTTCGCCGACGAGGTCCTGGCCCACGGCCCGAAGAAGGTCTACATCATCACAAATGGGGTCGAGATCGACCTTCGCATCGTGGCGCCGGAGGCCTACGGCTCCCTGCTACACCACTTCACCGGCGGCCAGGCGCACAACATCGT
>DASYWA010000129.1:0-11740 GCA_035936475.1 Rubrobacter sp.
GTGATCTGGGCCTGCCGCGCCTTGTTCATCTGGAGCGTCAGGGTCTTGGCGAGGTCGTTGGCGTTGTCCGTCGCGTTCTTCATCGCCGTCATGCGCGCCCCGTGCTCGCCCGCCGCCCCCTCCAGGAGCGCCTGCCACACCATCGTCTCGACGTAGCGCGGCACGAGCTGCTGGAGCACCGTCTCCGGGTCGGGCACGTACTCCATGTACGCGAGGTTGTCGTCGCGCTCCTCGTCTTCCTCTTCCTCCTCGGCGGCGACCGGGATCAGCCGCTTGAGGACCGGTCGTTGGGTCAGGGCGCTCTCGAAGCGGTTGTAGATCAGGTACACCTCGTCGGCCTTCTCGTCCTCGAAGAGGGCGGTCAGGGCCCGCCCGATCTCGCGCGCCTGCTCGTAGGTGGGGCTGTCGGTGTAGCCGGTGTAGACGTGGTCGAGCTCGATGTTGCGGAAGCGGAAGAACGCGACGGACTTGCGCCCGCTCGCGACCTGCCCGAGGTCCGCCTCCTTTCCCTTCTCGGCCCTGAACTGCACCGTGCGGCGCAGGACCTGCGCGTTGAAGCCGCCGGCGAGCCCGCGGTCGGCGGTCAGGGTGGCGACGACGACGCGGCGCACCTCGCGCCCCGCGAGGAGCGGGCTGTCGCCGCTCGCGCTGCGGGAGACGTCGCGCATCATCTGCTCGACGTTGTCCGCGTAGGGACGGGCCCTCTTGACGCGGGCCTCGGCCTTGCGGAACTTCACCGCGGAGACCGTCTGGAGCGCCTCCGTGACCTTGGCGATGTTCTTGACGGAGCCGATCTGCCGTTTGAGATCCCGGAGGCTCGCCAAACCCTAGCTCCCTTCGTCGTCGTTTGAGTCCTCTTGGGAAGAGCCGTTCGCGCTCGCGTCGACGAGGCTGCTCGTCTGGGGCTCGTAGTTCTCGTTGAAGCGCTCGGTCGCCTCCTCGAGGCTGCTGCGCGTCTCGTCGGAGACCTGCTGCTCCTCGCGGATAGAATCGAGGATCTCGCCGTGGCTGTCGCGCAGGTAGTCGCGGTACTGGCCCTCCCAGTCGGGGACGTCGTTCGCGTCCACCTCGTCGAGGTAGCCGTTGGCGGCGGCGAAGATGACCGCCACCTGCTCCTCCACCGGTATCGGCTCGCGCTCGTTCTGCTTGAGCATGGCCGTCAGGCGCTCGCCCCGGTTGAGGCTCTGCTGGGTGGCCTGGTCGAGGTCGCTGCCGAACTGGGAGAAGCTCGCGAGCTCCTGGTACTGGTTGAGGTCCAGGCGCAGGGTGCCGGCGACGGTCTTCATCGCCTTGATCTGGGCCGAGGAGCCCACCCGGCTCACGGAGTTGCCCGTGTCGATGGCGGGACGCTGGCCCGCGTTGAACAGGTCGGAGTCGAGGAAGATCTGGCCGTCCGTGATCGAGATGACGTTGGTCGGGATGTAAGCCGAGATGTCCCCGGCCTTGGTCTCGATGACCGGCAACGCCGTCAGCGACCCGCCGCCCGCGTCGTCGGAGAGCTTGGCCGCCCGCTCCAGCAGACGCGAGTGCAGGTAGAAGACGTCCCCCGGGTAGGCCTCGCGGCCGGGCGGGCGCCTCAGCAGCAGCATCATCTGCCGGTAGGCGACGGCGTGCTTGGAGAGGTCATCGTAGATCACGAGCGCGTCCCCGCCCTGGTTCATGAAGTACTCGCCGATGGCGCACCCCGCGTAGGGCGCCAGATACTGCAGCGTCGCGGACTGGGAGGCCGAGGCGTTCACGATGGTCGTGTAGTCCATCGCGCCCGACTCCTCCAGCGAGGAGACGATGCCGGCGACCGTCGAGTCCTTCTGGCCTATGGCGACGTAGATGCACTTCACGTCCTGGTCCGCCTGGTTGATGATGGTGTCCACGAGGATCGAGGTCTTGCCCGTCTTGCGGTCCCCGATCACCAGCTCGCGCTGTCCCCGCCCGATCGGGATCATCGCGTCTATGGCCTTCACGCCCGTCTGGAGGGGCTGCTTGACCGGCTGGCGCTTGATGATGCCGGGCGCGACGACCTCGACCGGGACCTGCTCCTCGGCCTCGATCTCGCCCTTCCCGTCCATCGGTCGGCCCAGGGCGTCTATGACGCGGCCTAGCACGCCCTGCCCGACCGGGACGCTCGCCAGCCGCTCGGTGCGCCTGACAGTGTTGCCCTCCTGGATGTGCGTGTCGTCGCCGGCGATGATGACGCCGACGTTGTCCTCTTCGAGGTTGAGGGCGAGGCCCGTGATCTTATTGCCCCGGGCGTCCTCGAAATCGAGCATTTCCTGGTACATCACGTTCGTCAGGCCGTGGACGCGCGCGATGCCGTCTCCGACCTCCAACACCTGCCCGACCTCCTCGGTGCGGACCCGGTTCTCGTAATCGGTTATGGCGCCTTTTAGTATGGAGGAGATCTCCTCCGGCCTGAGCCTACCCACTAAACAACACTCCTCTCGAGCATGCCCTCCCGGAGGCTCTCCAACCGCCCCCGGATACTTCCGTCCATCATCTGCCCCCCGAACCGGAAGACAGCACCTCCCAGAAGATGCGGGTCGACCCGCGTCTCCAGGATGACCTCCTGGCCCTCCAACACCTTGCTAAGCCTCTCTTTGAGACGGTTCATCGCGTCGTCGGACAACTCGACGGCGGTCGTGACCTCCACCTCCACGCGGCCCATGTGCTCCTTGACCAGGTCCTCGTAGCGCCTGACGACGTCCTCGAAGATACCCTCCCGCCCGTTGTCCACGAGCACCTTGAGAAAGTTGCGCGTGGAGAGCTGCATGCCCTCCGTGAGAGCGTCCACGGCCCGGCGCTTCTCGCGCTCGGGGACCTGCCCGCCGTAGAAGAAGAGCCTGAGCTCCTCGCTACCGTAGAGCGCCGAGGAGAACTCGTTCATGTCATCGAGAACCGCCTCGAGCTCGTCCCGCTCGCGGGCGGCCTCGAAGAGGGCTTCTGCGTAGGTGGAGGCGGCGCTCAAGCGGTCCTGCTCCCGCTGCCGGCCACCTCGGCCTCGAGGTCGTCGAGGGCCTGGGCGACGAGGCGCTCGTGCTCGTCGTGGTCGACGGTGCGCCCGAGGACCTGCTCGGAGGCCTGTATCACCATCCCGGCCACCTCGCTGCGGACCTCGCGAATGGCGCTCTCGCGCTCGCGGCCTATCTCCTCGCGGGCCCGCTGGACGATCCGGTCGCCCTCCTCGCGGGCCTCCTTCTTCGCCCGCTCGCGCTGGGCGTCGGCCTGCTTGCGGGCGTCCTCCAGGATGCGCCGGCCCTCGCCGCGGGCCTCCTCGATCTGGCGCCGGTACTCGGCCAGAAGCTCGCGGGCTTCTTCCCGCGTCTTCTGGGCCTCGTCGATGGCGCCCTCGATCTCGGCCTGCCGCTTCTGGATCTGGTCCCGAATCGGCGGGTAGACGTACCTGACGATCAAGAACAGCAGGATGGCGAAGGTGACCAACTCCCAGAACAGCAGGCTGGTCTTGATCAGATCGAAAATGCCCGTTTCGTCCAGCATAAGTTCTCCTTAGTCTAACCCTCCCCGACTACGGAAGGATCCCGAGCCCGATGAGCAGGGCGAAGGCCAGGCCGAAGAGCGCCTGCGCCTCGACGAGCCCGATGCCGACGAAGAGCCACGTCCGGGAGAGCTCGAAGGCCTCCGGCTGGCGGTGGATCGAGGCTATGGTCTGCCCGAAGAGGTAGCCCATCCCGATCCCCGACCCGATCACCGCGGTTCCGGCGGCCACACCGAAGCCTATGGCCAGCAACCCCTCGGCGGGCACCTGCGCGAGCATCATCATGTCCATGTTTTCTGTCCCCTCTCGTTCACTTGTACGTCCGACGTCGGGCCCTGCTGTTAGTGCTCCGTTCGGAACAGGGCTATCTCGATGTAAACCTGCGTAAGGATAGCGAATATGTAAGCCTGCAACACGGCCACGAAGATCTCGAAGGCGTACAGCACGAGCGCCATGGGAACCGAGATCACCGCCATGTAGGTGCCGAAGTACAGGATGAAGCTGAGGAAGATGAAGATGAGCAGGTGCCCGGCCAGGATGTTGGCGTAGAGCCGCATCGCCAGCGTGAGGGGCTTAGAGAGCTCCGAGATCCACTCGATGACGAACATGAACGGCACGAAGACGATCTTGAGCGGCAACCCCGGCGGCACGAAGGCCGACACGTACCCCCCGAGACCGTTGCGCCGAACGCCGACGTACTGGGTGATGATGAACGTCAAGAGCGCGAGCGTCAGCGTGAACGTGATGCTTGCCGTCACGGGGTAGCTGTTCGGGATGAGCCCGATCAGGTTCAGCACCAGCAGGAAGATGAACAGCGTCAAGGTGTAGGGGAAGAACTTCTTACCCTCCTCGCCCATCTGCCCGGCCATGCTGTTGCGGCCGAAGCCGTAGATCTCCTCGACCAGCACCTGATACGCGCCGGGCCTGTTCTTCAGCAACCTGCTGCCGACGAACATGATCAAAAACGTCACGGCGGCCCCGATCCACAGGAACACCACGGCCTTGGTGATGGAGATGTCTATCCCGAAAAGCGAGAGATGCACGTACGCGTGCTGCCCGGCTTCGAAGGTGTGGATGATCTCCTTGCGCACCTCTTCCGGGCTCAACTGACCCAACGTGAGCATGCCGCTCAAACCCCTGTCCTCCGTTCTACCCCGCCGCCCACCGTCCGGGCCGCACTCCCCGCCCGAAACGTCTTCGGCGCCATCTTCAAAAGCAACAAGTTCTCGACCACGTACACCCCAGCCAACCCGCACAGCATCGGCAGGACCGGCCACGCGTCCGCGTACACGGCAACCCCCACCGCCGCGACGACGAGGACGAGCCTCGCCCCGTACGACGCGACGCCTAGCAGGATTCGTACCCCCGAAGGCCGCACGGTTAACAGCGACACGGTGAGCGCGATGGAAGCGAACCCAACCACCCCCACCCCCACACCATATAGGAACGAGACCGCGTGCGCCCCGTCGAAGTAATACCAGACCGCCCCCGCGACGGGTATCGCCAGCGCCAGAGCCAGCGTCGCGCCCCTCAGGGCGAGACGCGAATGGGTGCTCAACCGCCCCCCACTTGCTTTAACGCCGTGAACAGGTAGTAGAGCGCCGCCCCGAAACCGGCCAACATCCCGAGCAGCAAGAAGAGGGGCAAGGTCCCGACCAGCCAGTCGAGCACGTACCCGCCCCCCGTGAAGACCGCTATGATGAACATGAAAGCGAACCCAACATGGAAGAAACGGGCGTAGTTGCCACTGGAAGCGTTCCGTTGAGAATCGGTTTTCGGCATCGCCGGAATCATACCCTACGGCCCAAATCGTTGCAAAGAGTTTCAAGCTTCCCGCCACGAACCCGACGTCAGCCGGCCCCGG
The DNA here is from genome assembly GCA_035936475.1 of Rubrobacter sp. GTDB lineage: Bacteria > Actinomycetota > Rubrobacteria > Rubrobacterales > Rubrobacteraceae > Rubrobacter_D. The sequence goes on from DASYWA010000129.1 coordinate 5,355, forward strand.
CCGCGAAACCGCTGGGACACCCGACGCGCGCCGAGGACCAGCCCCCGGGACCAACCTTCCCCTGGCGGCGTCCCCGCAAGCCCCCGTCATCGTCGCCCCGCTCTCCCTTCACGCCGGAAATTGTAACCGCATGATACTCATTTATTGACATTATGTCAATAGACACTGTGTCAATAACAGGGTAGATTGTCCTGCGTGAGAGGCGAAGGCGAGAGCACGGGCGGGGGTTCGCGGAGGCGGCGGAGGCCCGAGGAGGCGGAGCGGGCGATCCTTGCGGCCGCGAGGTCTTTCCTCTCGCAGCACCCTTTCCGGGAGATGAAGGTGGAGGACGTGATGGCGCGCACGGGGTTGTCGCGGCCCGCGTTCTACGCGTATTTCCGGGACCGGTACGAGTTGGTGACGCGGCTGCTGGAAGGCATCGGAGGTCTGTTGTTCGCGGTGGATCGGCGCTGGCTGGTCGGAGACCCTGGTGTGGGCCGGGAAGAGTCGCGCGCCGTCCTGGGGGACGCGTTGAGGGGGGGCGCCGAGACGTTCGAGCGTTACGGTCCGGTCTTGCGGGCCATCTCGGACGCGGCAAGCTACGACGAGAGGGTCGAAGAGGTGTACAGGTTCGGCCTGATCGAACGCCTCATCGTCGCGGTGGCGGCCCGTATCTCCCGCGACGTAGAGGCCGGCGTCTCTCCGGCAGACCTCGACCCGCGGGAGGCCGCGAGGGCGCTGGTCATGATGACCGAGCGGTACCTGATCGACGCCTACGGGCGGCCCGTCGCGGGGCGACCCCGCGACGACGCCGCGGTCGTCCGGACGTTGGAGGCGGTCTGGGTCAGGACGCTCTACGGACCGGAGACCGGGGGGCTCTAACCTCCGGAGCCCGACCGGCGTGACCCTCTAGCGTCCGCCGGTCGCCCACGCCAGGGCGTCCTCCAGGCGGTCGTTGCCCCAGAAGAGCTCGTCGCCGACCACGAAACTCGGGGCGCCGAAGATGCCAAGCTCGACCGCCCGGCGGGTCTGCTCTCGCAGGCGTTGCCTGTTATCGGGGGCGCCCGCCCGCTCGACGATGCGCCCGCCAGCCCGAGGGAGCCGAGTATCGCGCGGATCTCCGCGGCGTCCCCGATCTCGCGGTCCTCGGCCAAGTTGGCCCGGAAGACCGCCCGCGTGAACCGGGCCAGCCAGGGCTCGGACGCAGCCTTCGCGAGGCAGGCCACCCTGGCGGCGGCCACGCCGCTGCGCGGGAAGCGCGAGGGCTTCGCGAACGGTATGCCCTGGCCCGAACACAGGCGCTCCATGTCCCGCCACATGTAGCGTCCCTTCGCCGGGTACACGTTGAAGGGCGAGTCCTCCCAGCCCTGCTCCGCGAAGATGGGCCCCAGCAGGAACGGCTCCCACGCGACCGGCACGCCCGCCTCCGCCGCGGCGGCCTCGATCCTGGCGGCAGCAAGGTACGAGTACGTGCTCCCGAACTCGAACCAAAACTGTACGCCGGGTGTGTTCACGTACTCTCCAAACCGATCAGGGCCTTGGGGGGACGGAGAGCCGCGGTGTTTGCCCCGGCCCGGTCCGCCGATGGCCGTTCCGCTAGGAGGCGGACTGCGGCTCGAACCTGACCATCGAGAGTCCCCCTTCGGCGGCCAGTTCCATCGCCAGCGGGTCGGGGTAGCCGCCGGCGTAGCGGACCTCCCCGATGCCGGCGTTCATGATCATCTTCACGCACATCAGGCAGGGCTGGTGGGTGCAGTAGATGGAGGCGCCGGTCACGGAGACGCCGTGGTAGGCGGCCTGGATGATGGCGTTCTGCTCGGCGTGGAGCGTGCGCTGGCAGCTCTCGCGGCCGTCCACTATACGGATGAGACACCCGACTTCGTCGCAGTGGGGCAGGCCGGAAGGGGAGCCGTTATAGCCGGTGGTGAGGATGCGCTTGTCGCGCACGATCACGGCCCCCACCGCGAGCCGCGGGCACGTCGAGCGGGTCGCGACCTCGTGCGAGATCCTCATGAAGTACTCGTCCCACGACGGACGGGCCCTTCTCAGGGCCTCGTGCTCGTCGGCGGTATCTACTTCGGGGTTCTTAAAGGGTTCCATAGAGCCTGTCGCCCGCGTCGCCGAGGCCCGGAACTATGAACGAGCGTTCGTCCAGTTCCGGGTCGACGGCGGCGGTGTAGAAGTTCACGTCGGGGTGCTCAGCCGTTACGCGCTCGACGCCGGGCACGGCGGCGACGGCGTGGAGGCAGGAGATCCAGGCCGCCCCCTCCTCCTTGAGCTTGTCGATGGTCGCAGATAAGCTCCCGCCGGTCGCCAGCATCGGGTCGAGGACGAGGACCAGGTACTCCTCCAGGTTTCGCGGCAGGTTGACGTAGTACTCGACGGGCAGGGCCGTCTCCTCGTCGCGCTGCAACCCCATAAAGCCGACGGTGGCGCGGGGTAGCAAGGCGAGGGCGCCGTCGAGCATCCCGAGGCCAGCGCGCAGGACCGGCACGAGGCAGACGGGGCCGGAGATCTGCTCCACCTCCGTCTCCGTGAGCGGGGTATTGATGCGCTCTTGACGGGTCGGCATCTTCCTCGTGGCCTCGGCGACCATGATGAGGGCGAGCTCGCGCATCGCCTGCCTGAAGTCCGTCGTGGGCGTCCGCTCGTCGCGCAGGACGGCGAGCTTGTGGCGGCTTAGAGGGCCGTCGACGACGAAGAGGTTGCTCGCCTCACTCATAGAGGGGGAAGGCGTCCGTGAGCTGGGTGACCCGGTCGCGTAGGCCGTGCGTCTCGCCGCGGGCGGTGGCGCTGATGACCGACGAGATCTCGCGCATCTCGTCCGGCCCCATGCCGCGCGTGGTCATGGCCGGCGTCCCGAGCCTGACGCCGCTCGTTACGGTCGGGGGCTCGGGGTCGTTGGGAACCATGTTCTTGTTGCACGTCACCCCGACGGACTCCAGCGATTGCTCCAGCTCTTTCCCGTTCACGTCCGCGTCGCGCAGGTCCACCAGCACGAGGTGGTTGTCCGTGCCGCCCGAGACGAGGTTAAGGCCCCCTTCGAGCAGGCCCTCCGCGAGCGCGCGGGCGTTCTCTACGATGCGGGCCGAGTACTCCTTGAACTCGGGCTGCAGGGCCTCGCCGAAGGCGACGGCCTTGCCGGCCACCGCGTGCATCAGGGGGCCTCCCTGCATCCCGGGGAAGACGCGGCTGTTGACCTTCTTGGCGAAGGGTTCGCGGCACAGGATCATGCCGCCCCGGGCACCGCGCAGCGTCTTGTGGGTGGTCGTCGTGACGATCTCGCAGTGCGGAACTGGCGACGGGTGGACGCCCGCAGCGACGAGCCCGGCGATGTGGGCCATGTCCGTCAGGAAGAAGGCGCCCACCTCGTCGGCGACCGAGCGGAAGCCCTCGAAGTCTATGACGCGCGGGTAGGCGCTGGCGCCGGCGATGATGAGCTTCGGCCTCTCTTTAAGCGCGGTCTCGCGCACCTCGTCGAGGTCTATGTAGCCGTCCTCGCCGACGCCGTAGTGGACGAAGTCGTAGGTTCTGCCGCTGAAGTTGATCTTCATCCCGTGCGTCAGGTGTCCCCCGTGCGCCAGGTCCATGCTGAGGACTTTATCCCCCGGCTCTATGAGCGCCGCGTAGGCCGCCTCGTTGGCCTGGCTTCCCGAGTGGGGCTGCACGTTGATGTGCTCGGCCCCGAAGAGCTCCTTGGCCCGCTCGATGGCGAGCACCTCGACCTTGTCTACCTGCTCGCAGCCGCCGTAGTAGCGCTTGCCCGGGTAGCCCTCGGCGTACTTGTTGGTGAGCACCGACCCCTGGGCCGCCAGAACCGCGGGGGAGGCGAAGTTCTCGCTCGCTATGAGCTCTATGGTCGTCCGCTGGCGTTCGAGCTCCCCGCCGAGCGCCTCCTGGACCTGCCGGTCCACGACCTCCGTGTAAGGTCCTATCATAGTCTACCTCCGCTCGGGGTTTGGGGCATCTCGAATGTTCTTATCTGGCGGCGACGCCGGGGTTGCGGTCTTTGGGCTGAGATCTACCGCGTCCTCCCTGTCGCCCTGCACTGCCGGGAGTATAGAGGCTGCCCGTCACGCCCTCAAACGACCGGCCCCCGCCGCGCCCCGGACTCCTCCCTGGCGAGCACCTCGCGGAGCCGTCCCGGCGGTGCGGCGCCGTAGAAGAGGACCTCGTCTGCGGCGGCGACGGTCGGGACCCCGTGCACCCCGAGGCGCAGGGCCTCCTCCCGGGTGGAGCGCAGGGCGACGAGCCCGTCCGGGTCCCACGCCGCCTCGAGCGCGGCATCGGGATCGAGCCCGGCCTCCCTGGCGACCTCGCGCAGCACGGCGTCGTCCCCGACGTCCAGCCCCTCGACGAAGAAGGCCCGGTGGGCCGCGCCCCGGTAAGGCCTGCCCCTGCCCTCCTCGACCGCAAAAGCATGGAGGGCGAGGGCGAGCGTCGAGCGGGGCTGGTAGCGGGGGACGTGGATCTCGACCCCGTGCTCGTCCGCGAGGCGGTACACCTGCCCGCGCCAGTGACCCCTGATGTACTTCCCCCGCGGCTCCGGCAGGGGAGCAGGCGCCGGTCTGAGCTCGAACGGCAGCCACTCTACCTCCGCCAAACCCTCGTCCTCGGCCGCCTCAACCTCGAAGCCCATGATGTAGCTGTAGGGACAGACCACGTCGAAAAAGTATCTCAACGCCATTCTTAGACCACCTCCGAATTCTGTTCCAGGCCCGGACGGGTTGTACTACGTTACCCTGGCGGTCCTCCGGTCAACTTGCGAAGCATCTCACCGGTAAAGCCCTCCGAGGCGCGCAGGAGCCGCGCCTCCCCGCCCGAGAGATCCACGACAGCCGAGGCTTCGCCGCTCCCGGGTTCGCCGGGTACCACGAGGTCGACGGCGGCGGCCACGCCCGGATCGACCTGGCCGAGCGACCGCGGCGCCGGCCCGCCCGACGGGTTCGCGCTCGTGGCGTACACGGGCCCACCATAGGCACGCAGGACGTCCACGACGGCGCCGGCCGGCACACGAACCCCCACGGTCCCCCCTCCGCGCCGGTCCAGCACGAGCGTCAGCGGCCCGGGCCAGTAGGTCTCCGCCAGCGCGCGGGCGGCCGGGGGCGCCTCGGCCGCGAGGGAGAACGCCTCCTCGGCCGACGCGCAGAGCAGGGCGAGCGGCTTGCCGGGGTCGCTGCCCTTGACCTCGTTGAGCCGCCCCGCCTCCGCGGCCACGAGCCCGACCACGGTCTCCGTCGGCACCAGCACGACCCCGCCGTCCCGCAGAACGGAGGCCGCCTTCTCGGCGATGGCCCCCTTCATCCCTTCCACCTCAGCAGCGCCGCCCGGGGCGTCCCGGCGAGGTCTTCGCGCAGTCCCAGCGGCACGAACCCGGCGTTCTCTGCGAGTGCGAGGACGGCCTCCCCCTGCCCGTCCCCCACCTCCAGCACCACGCCCGCGCCATCCTTCAGCAGGGGCGGCGCCTCCTCGAAGATGCGGCGGTAGAAGAGGAGGCCGTCCGGCCCGCCGTCGAGGGCCGGGCGCGGGTCCCAATCCCTGACCTCGGGGGCCAGTTTCTCCAGGGTCCCGGCCTCGATGTAGGGCGGGTTGGAGACCAGCAGGTCCACCGTCCGTTCCGGGATGGGCAGGCCGTCGAAGAGGTCGGCGCGGTGGAAGCGGACGGACGCGCCGTTCTCCCCCGCGTTCCGGCGGGCGGCTCCGAGTGCCTCCGCCGAGAGGTCCGTGGCGTGTACTGTCGCGCGCGGCCGTTCCTGGGCGATGGAGACCGCGACGGCGCCGGAGCCCGTCCCCACGTCGAGGACGACGCCCCCGCCGCCGCGGGCGTCGAGGCATTCGAGGGCGGCGTCCACCACGCTCTCGGTGTCGGGGCGTGGGATCAGGGTGCCCTCGTTCAGAGAGAGGACGAGGTTTCGGAAGTAGGCGCGGCCCAGTATCCGCTGCACGGGCTCCCGTTCCATCCGGCGCTCGATCCAGTACCCGTAAAGCCGCGCCTGCTCGTCCGTCAGCGGCGGTTCGTAGAAGGAGACCTCACCCCGCCCAACGCCGAGAAGCTCCGAGAGGAGGACCGCCGCTGAGGCGTCGGGCTCGGGGACGCCGGCTTCCCGGAGCATCCGCGCGGCGCTGCGGGCGGCGTCCCTGGCGCGGAGGCCGGTCGGCATCGGTCAGCCGGGGGTTCCGGCGGCCTCGGCGGCGAGCTTCTCGGAGCGCTCCTTGGCGGCCAGGGCCCGGGTGAACTCTTCGAGGTCGCCGCCCAAGGTGGCCTCAAGGTTGTGGGAGGTGACGCCGACGCGGTGGTCCGTGATGCGCCCCTGCGGAAAGTTGTAGGTGCGGACCTTCGCCGAGCGGTCGCCGGTGCCGACCTGGGCCTGGCGGAGGGCGCCCTCCTCCTGGGCCCGCTCCTGCAT
>DASYWA010000130.1:0-2949 GCA_035936475.1 Rubrobacter sp.
GGGTAGGGGTTGAAGGAGATCCTGCGCTCCGCCACCTCCGTGAGAACTTCCGAGGGGGCCGCGATGCCCAACTCCCCCGCTGTCCGCTCGGCGTTGCGGCGCTTGAACCGCGCGAGCCCCTCCGCGGTGCGGTGCTCGATGTTCTGCTGGATGTGCCGCCGCAGACTCCCCCACACCGGCCCGGCCGCCCTCTCGGCCGTCAACCCGCCGTTGCCGGCGGCGTAGGGAGAGAGGTCCTCGACGTAGCCCTCCACGTCGAGGTCCACCCAGAGGACCGTCCCGTCCACATCCAGAAAGACGCCGTCGTAGCGCATCCTAGCGTCCCCTCTCGCGCGCCGTCTCGGAGGCCTCCGTCAAGGTAATGCACCTCTTCTACCGCTTGTTCGCCGACCTTCAGCGGAGTATAAACCGCGCCCCCGCGGCCAGCCGCGAGACCGTGTCCCCCAAAAGCCCCGATATCGACCCCGGCATGCGCGTGCCACCGGACGCCGCTCGTCGGAGACCTCCCAGTTTTCGCGGATGAGAGGACCCTCACCCTCCCGTAATGGCGGCCTGATGCGCGAGGCGCACCATAGGGATCGTAAGGTAGATCTAGCCACCACACAGGATGCGAAAGAGATGACGAAGTTCACGCGGATGTCCCCGGCCCAGACGGCCCCCCGGGAGGGCAGCGACAGCAACTCCGGCAATGGCAACAGGCGCCGCAACCGGAGGCGCCGCACCAACACCTAAGGTACCGCGAAGCGTTCCGGTCGAGGCGGCCCCTGCGGGGGCCGCTCTTTGTGCGGTATTAATCTGTCGAAGCCGCGCCCGCCGGGGCGTTTCACCGGGCCCCGGATCAAAGGGTCTCGGCGTCGAAGCCGTGCTCCCCCGAGAGCCCTCGCATCGCGTTCTCGACGGCGTCCGCGGCGGCCTCGGGGACGTAGAAGTAGGCCGTCTGCGGGAAGCGGTCCTCCTCGGGCTCCGCGCGGGCGAACCGGTAGTCCACCCCCAGCCGGTCCAGGGCGTCGCGGACGGCCTCCAGGGCCGCCTCGTCCTTCACGCCGTCCAACCGCAGCATCGTCTGGCCCTCCACGGCTCAGGCCCCCAGGTCGAAGTCGAGGAAGCGGCCGTCCTTCTGGATCAACTCCCCGTCCGCGTAGAGTTCGCCGCCACTCCGCAGGTCGCAGACGAGGTCCGTGTGGACGCTTGAGTCGTTCAGGCCGCCGGTCTCCTTGTAGGAGCGGCCGATGGCGAGGTGGACGGTGCCGCCGAGCTTCTCGTCGAAGAGCACGTTGCCGCTCGCCCGGCCTATGTTGTAGTTGGTGCCGATGCCGATCTCGCCCAGATACCTCGCCCCGGCGTCGGTGTCGAGCAGGCTCCTTAGGTACTCCCCGCCCTTCTGCGCCTCAGAGTCGACAACCTTTCCGTCCTCGAAGCGCAGCATCACCCCGGCCACCTCCCTCCCGCCGATGGCCGCCGGCACCCCGAAGGAGACGCGCCCGTTGGCAGAGTCCTCGATGGGCCCGGTAAAGACCTCCCCGCACGGCATGTTGCGCCTGCCGGCGGAGTTGACGAAAGTGCGCCCCTCCACCGAGAGCGTCAGGTCCGTTCCTGGCCCGACGAGGCGCAACTCCCGCGCCTCCTCCAGGCGCTCCTTGAGGCGTGCCTGCTCGCGGGACTTCTCCTGCCAGTAGCCGACGGGGTCCTCCTCGTCGAGGCCCATCGCGGAGAAAGCGAAGTCCTCGTACTCGGCGAGGCCCATGCTCGCCTCCTGGGCCAGGGCCGCCGTCGGGAAGAGCGTGAGCACCCAGCGGTTCTTCTCGAGCATGACCTCAGAGAGCGGCCGGTTCAACTCCGCGAGCTTCTGCTGCTTGGCGGGGTCCACGTTCGCCAGCGCCCGCGTGTTCGACGGGGCCTTTATCCCGATCTCCGCGTCCGCCTCCTCCGAGACGAAGCGCCGGATGGAGGGGATATTCTCGTAGTGGACGTCCCGCGCGTGCTCGAAGAACAGCTCTTGCATCCCGGGAAGCTGGAGCTGCAAGACCGGCACGGCCCCTACCTGCAGGAGCCGGGTGTAGATGGCCTTGACCAAAGGCTCGGCCCCGGCCTCCCCGAAGACGACCACCTGCTCGCCCTCACGAGCCTCGACGGAGTAGTCCACGAGCACCCGCGCCAGCTTCTCCAAACGTGCGTCTCTCAAAAATCCTCCTCTAGATCCGACTGCGGGAGAGCTTATCAGGAGGCCTCGGCGGCCGTCCCCCGCAGCCCGTCCCTGGTGTATACGAGCGCCACGCGCATCCTCTCGAGGATCACGGCCGGGTCGGGCGTTCCGAGCGGCCAGGGCTTGAGCTCCAGGCTGACGGCGCCGGGGTAGCCGTCAGCAGCAAGGGCGGCGAGGAACGGCTTGAGCGGCAGCTTCCCCTTGCCCGGCAGCCGGTGCTCGTCCTTGCCGACGACGAGGTTGGAGTCCGAGAGGTGCACGTGCCGCAGCTGCCCGGCAAGCGCCTCCCGCGCGGCGAGCAGGTCGACCCCGCTCGCCCCGGCGTGGCTCGTGTCGAGCGTGACCTCGCCGACGCCGGCGAGGTGTTCGGGCAGGTGGCAGCTTCCGCGCCGCACCCCGAAGAAACCGGGGCCGTTGGCGGGCATGTTCTCGACGGCCACCGCGACCCCTTCGGCCCTGGCCGCCGCGAGCGCCCCCGCAGCCCAGCGGCGCAGGGGGCGGCCCGGGGCCGGCGGGTGGGCGACGACGAGGGGGCAGGAGATCCTGCACGCCAGCCGCGCGCTGCGCACGAGGGTCTCCTCCCGCTCGAGGCGCCAGGCACCCCTATATATCGGCGGGTGCAGCGCGAGGATGGGGAGTTCGTGCCCCCGGGCGAGGTCGCTCAGGTACGCGGGCTGGTGGGTGTCCCAGCGGTCGTCCATCATAACCTCGACCCCGTCGAAGCCGGCCTCGGCGGCCCACCCGAA
>DASYWA010000131.1:0-61286 GCA_035936475.1 Rubrobacter sp.
TTCAGCGACTCGACGTTGTCCGAAGAGTGGTAGAGCACGGCGATGAGGTTGTAGTTCTTGTCCTTGGGCTGCCTGGACTGATCGGTCATCTTTTCTCCTGTGGGTGGGTTGCCTTGCCTGGCCCACACCTCGTACCCGAACCCCGCCGCCCCACAAACGCGGGAGGCCTGGAAACCGGAAGTCCCTTGCCTCCGGTCTTCCGGGCCCCCCAGAGCGAAGTTCGCGGGACGTAGGCAAGTTCGCGTGTACGGAGATTGCCAACCGGGCATCTACGAGACGTAATGGGGCGTATCCGCGTAGCACTGGCCATTGGTATCTTCTTGGTCGTGCTCGTGGCCGGGTGTGGTGGCGGAGGGGGAGGCCCCGGCGAAGGCACGCCCGCCACCCAAGATGAGGGAGGAAAAGAGTCCCACAGCCCAACCCCCTCCGGCGGCCGCGTCCAGACCTGCGGTGGGGGCAGCATCTACCTGAACGCCAAAGAGAAGCGGCTCCTGGAGATGCACAACGAGGCTCGCGAGCGGAGGGACTTGGAGTCGCTGTGCCCGCAGCCCATCCTGACGAAGGCCGCACGCTCCCACTCAAAGGACATGATCGAGAACGACTATTTCGCCCACTCCACGCCTGGCGGGGAATCCCTCGGCGAGCGACTGAAGCGCTTCGGGTACGTGCCGGAAAAGGACAGCGGCTACGCTTTCTGGAGGGTAGGAGGGAACATCGCCTGGTTCAGCAACGACGACGTCGAGCCGTCGAAGGTCTTCGAGGGTTGGATGAACAGCAGCGGCCACCGACGCAACATACTGGAGGAGGACTTCCGCCAGATCGGGGTGGGGACGCACACGGGGAAGTACGGAGGGCACGAAAGCTCCATCATGATCACCGCCGACTTCGGGGTACGCCGCCGATAAGCGGCCAGGGCCGTAGGTTGGATCCGGAGCGAACCGTGGAAAGCTCGGGCCTCCTCTCGACGAGTACCGAAAACTTTGGAGACCACCCTGCGTAGGCTAGACGTAAGTGATAGTGGCCGTCTAAAGAAAGGAACGGAAAGTGTCGCTGCTGCGAGCAGTTTTGGCTCTGATCGTGGTGCTTATCCTGGTTCACATCGTGGTATTCCGCTTGGACTACGATCCCGCCACTCACCAGGCTGTAGACGGCGGCAACAGCCTCGGGGAACTAGTGGAATACCCGGCGCGCGTCCTTCTTCGTGAGGCGGGTTTCTATGCCGTGGCTCTCAGTGCCGCCGCGGGATACCTTATCCTTTACATCCTGGTGGACCTGTTGCGCGGCAGGATGTATCACCAGCCTTAAGGGCAGCATCACACTGACCATCGGGCCTAGCGCATCTTGTAGACAGCCCAAGCCGGCTTCCGAGAATGACTCTTCTCGGCCGCCCGTAGGAGGCGCAAGCGGGAGCGGACTGCTACCGCCTTCGGGTGGGCCCGCGCAAGTTGGGGCAACGCCGAGTCTGGCATTTAGAGCGGTGTTAGGGTCTAATGGAATCGGGCAGATCGCGGTTGCGCTCTAGCCGCGCGAGGCCCACGGGAGGGCGAAGGACAAGCGGTCCCCTCGTCCACCGGCGGCATGCCGCATGCTCGTTTATACTCGGCCCCCGCGCATCGCGCGGCCTGTCGTTGTCCTCGAGGCCACCCAGGAGGTCGGCCCTTGTATCATCCCACGATCTCCTCCCCCGTCGCGCGGCGCGTTTGGGGCAGCCCGGACTGCGTCCTGCTGTTTTTCGCCGGCGGGGCTGCCGAGTTCGCGGCGATAAAGGCCGTGGACTGGCTGTTCTTCACAGGGAGGCTGCCGGACGACCCCGTCGGGCGGTTCTTCGGGACGGTGGGGTTCGCGCGAAGGGTATTCTTCGGCAGCCCCGCCGAGGCGACCGCCGCCGTCGGGGCCATACGCCGCGCCCACGAGCGCGTCGAGGCGGCGCGCGGGAGCCGGATCCCCCAGTGGGCCTACCGCGACGTCCTGTTCATGCTGATCGACCATGGCGAGAGGGCGCACGCGGTGGTGTTCGGGCCGATGACCGACGCGGAGCGCCGCTCCCACTTCGGGGGCGCGCTCGCCCTCGGGCGGGCCATGGGCCTGGAGGGCCTGCCGACCACCTACGCCGAGTACCGGGCCCAGCGCCGCCGGCAGCTCCTGGAGGACTTCGCCCGCACCCCCCTCACCGACGAGCTCTTGCGGCGGTACCGCCGGGCTTTGGGCCCGTGGCGCTTCCGGCTGCTGCGGGCGGTGCAGGCCAGCGTGTTGCCCGAGGAGCTCAGGCCGGTCCTCGGGCTCGAGCCGGACCCCGTGGTCGACGCGCTGCTGCGGCGCTACCGCTTCCTGCCCGGCGGCGGCGACAAGCTCAGGCCCCTGCACGGCGCGCTGCTGCCGCCCGGCCTAGCCGAGGGGCTGCGCGGGGCGGGGCGCGCGCCGAGCGCCCGTGTCTAGCGGCGGCCGAGCGCGGCGAGGCGAACAAGGCGCGCGGATGGGCCTCTCACCGTCCAGCCCCTCCGGACCGGCCGCTCCGCCGGTGGTGACGCCGCATGGGCGAGTACGCGCCAGACGGCCCGGCCCAAAGCCGGGCCGGACGGGTTCGGGCTCATCCTTATGTGGTTAGGCGGGTCCCGTCTTCGGTGAGTCGTAACCCGGAGTGGTCAGCTCTTCGCTGTATATAGGTTGAGGAGCATCCTCGCCGCCCTTAGACTTGAAGCTTCCGCACGCGCACAAATAGGGAGATTTCCATGGACCTTCCGGAAGTATCCGTTCTCTCGCTCGGTGGCACCATCTCCTCGATCCAGGCCGGAGGCCTCGGGGTCGAACCCAATCTCACCGGCGAGGCGCTCGTCGAGGACGTGCCAGAGATATCCGAGGTTGCTGAGGTCTCGGCCGCATCTTTTCGTCAGGTCGCAGGCTCGGAGCTGACCCTCAACGACCTGATCGAGCTCTCCGTGGAGATCAAAGGCCGGATCGACGAAGGTGTGGCGGGCGTCGTGATAACTCAGGGCACCGACAGTATAGAAGAGACGTCTTTTGTCTTGGATCTGCTCGTGGACCGAGACGCGCCTGTCGTCGTGACGGGCGCGATGCGTAATCCCACCCTCCCGGGTGCCGACGGGCCGGCGAATCTTTTAGCCTCGGTGCAGGTCGTGGTAAGCAAAGCAGCTCGCGGGATCGGCGTCCTCGTCGTCCTCAACGACGAGATCTATGCCGCCCGCTTCACGCAGAAGACTCACACGTCGAATCCTGCGACCTTTCGCTCCCCCCTCACCGGACCTATAGGATGGGTCTCCGAGGGCATTCCAAGGATCGTCACCCGTCCTGTAGGACGCTACCACCTCACCCTACCGGAGATGCCCCAAGACCATCCCGTCGCCCTCTACACCGTCAGCATTGGAGACGATGGCCGCCTTCTTACAGCTATCAGGCAGTCAGGGTACGAGGGGCTCGTGATCGAGGCTTTTGGCGGCGGCCACGTGCCTTCGGTTATGGTAGAGCCTTTAGAATCTCTAGCTAGAGAGATGCCGGTCGTCCTGGCGTCGCGCACCCGCGGCGGAGAGGTTCTAAAAAACACCTACGGCTTCCCCGGCTCCGAAACGGACCTCTTGGGGCGCGGCCTCATCAACGCGGGGATGCTCGACGGCCTCAAGGCGCGTCTCTTCCTCTCCCTGCTGCTCCGATCGGGGGCGGAGAGAAAAGAGGTCGCCGGGGCGTTCGACCGCTGGCTCAGCGGCTGACCTAACGACGAATCCGCCCCTCACAGCATCCCGTTGTCGCCCGAGCTGGGCTAGGGATAACGTCCCGGCATCAACTTATCGCGGACGCCCTAACGGCATAAGTGCCATGCAATACGTGGGGCACTTCTCGTTCGAAGGCCCTGATCCAGAGTTCAAGGCGGAAGTCCACTGCGATGGCAGTGGCGCGCGACGCAGGCAAGATCTCCGGTACCCTCGTTGCTCCACCGCTGTGGTACGGCTGGGCGCCCCAGCACATGGGCTTCCCCGGCACGGCAACCCTGCGTCCCGAAATCCTGAGCGAACTTGCTACAGACGTATGTCTGTAGCTCGTGCATCATGGATTTCGCAGGTTGGTAGTTATTAATGGGCACCGCTTCGCCAACATTCCACCCCTCTCGCTCGCTATCAACAAAGTCCGGCAGGTAACCGGCGTTATTGCCGTCATCGCCGACCTAGCCTACCTAGCAGAGAGTGTCTATTCCAAGTGGGCGAAGGACGCAGAGTCCGGCGGTTTCGGACACGCGGATAGTTACGAGACCTCTCATATGCTGCACCTACATCCGGAACTCGCCGAAATGAAGCAGGCCGCGGAGGCCACGGGTGGCGAACATAACCGGTTCAAGGCCCTCGACCCGTGGGTCCCGAGCAGTCGCGCCGCCTACTGGCCAAGCACTGCCGAAGAGTATGCACGTTCCGAGGATGGCGCGAGCGGCAACCCTCGTTGGGCCACGGCTGAGAGGGGAAAGCTCCTGCACGAAGCACTAGTAGGTGACGTGGTCGAGATGCTTGCGTCGATACGCGACGAGCCTCTGGAGGTAACACGGCCGGACTACCCGAGCTAGAGTTACAATGAGTTGCGCCCCGCATGGGCCCAGCCTCAGAGTGGACTTGCTACGGTTGGGTGGACTGATGGAGACTTATCGAGGCTCTCAGAATCGCGCGCGTTGTTTGCCGTGTCACCCGGGAAGTGGACCGCTACTCGGTCTTCCTCCCACAGCCGCTCCATGTCCTCTCTCCTGACCAAGACTACCGGCGTGTGCCTGAAGAAATAGGATCTTGTCACGGTCCTCCTTTGCACCCATCTTTGGCTGGTTGCCGAAGTCGACGAAATGCGCTATCGCAGGGGGCGTGGCCGTTAACTTGTTCTACCCGAGTGCCTGAGGTCTGTTGTTGCTACCTTCTCTGAGTGGCCCACGCAAGCTGTGGCAACATTGCGAAAGGCCCTCCGGACAGCAATCGACCAGAATTAGCCAAATACTTCGCGCCAAACACCACCCCTCTCGGCACCGGCCACACGCCGGGCAGCGAGCCGCGCGTACTCCTCCTCGGTCTCGGCCCCCACGAAGAAGCGGTTTAGCTCCTTGGCAGCGACCGCCGTAGTGCCCGACCCCGAGAACGGGTCGAAGACGAGGTCTCCCTCGCGGGTCGAGGCGAGCAACGCCCGGCGCACGAGGCGTAAAGGTTTCTGGGTCGGGTGGTAGCCGTGCGCCTTCTCGCGCCTGGGGACGGCCGGGATGCGCCACACGGAGCTTACCTGGGGACTGGGGGCCGGGCTATTTATGAGGTCGTAGTTGAAGGTGTGACGCGCAGTCTTCCCCTTGCTCGCCCAAAGGATGGTTTCGTGGGCGTGCGTGAAGGTCGTGTGCAGCGCGTTCGGGGGCGGGTCGGGCTTCTGCCAGACGAGGTCGTTGATGACCCTGAAGTTCAGGGTCTGCAGCGCGAACCCGATGCTGAAGATGACGTGGTGCGTGCCGCTCACCCAGATGGTCCCGTCCGGCTTGAGGACGCGACGCGCCTCCCTCAGCCACCGCTCGTTGAACGCGTGGTCCTTCTCGAAAAAGCCGAGGGAGCGGTCCCACGCGCCTTTATTCACGGGGCCCAGACGGCCGTTTCTCACCGTGACGCCGCCGTTCGAGAGCCGGTAGGGCGGGTCCGCGAACACGGCGTCCACGCTGGCGGCGGGCATGAGGCGCATGAGATCCACGCAATCTGCAAGATAGACCACCGCCCCCGGCTCGCCGAAAGTCTCAAACTCCCGTAGTTCCATCCTCTATTTGTAGGGACGGAAGCCCGAATCCTTTAGGCCGACCCGTGCGCGGCAAGGCGCTAGCAAACGGGAACCAGGCACATAAGATTCGCGCGCCCTGCCCGCGGCCACTTCTACCTTTGCTTTGCCAGGGCGAGCATGGTCGAATACAGGACCTTGCAGCCGGCCTCGCAGTCCTCCCGGCTGCTCCACTCCTTCGGGTTGTGGCTGATGCCGTCGCGGGAGCGGACGAAGATCATGCCCATCGGGCACAACCCCCCGACGTGCATCCCGTCGTGCCCGGCGCCGCTCGGCAACGAATACGGCCGGATACCCTCGTGCTCGCAGGCGGCGGCTATGGCCGCCCTGATCTCCTCGGAGCACGGCGCCGGCGGGAGGCGCTGGAGCTCCTCGAAAGAGACGTCGACGCCGCGACGTTCGCAGGCCTCTTCGGCCCTCTCCCTGATGCGCCCCTCGGCCCGGTCGCGCACCGTCTCGTCTATGTCGCGCAGGTCAAGCGAGATGTCGGCCCGACCCGGGATGATGTTGATGCCGCCGGGCCTCGCCTCTATCTGCCCCACGGTCCCGACGGTTGAGCCGTTAGCCGCGGCTTCCTCCTCCACGACGCGGACCACCTCAGCCGCCGCGGCCAGGGCGTCGCGGCGGGAGCCCATGGGTGTCGTCCCCGCGTGCCCGGCCTCCCCGGTAAACGAGAGCCTGAGCCACACGGGGCCGGCGATGCCCGTCACGACACCGACCGGGAGGCCCTCGCCTTCGAGCACCTTGCCCTGCTCGATGTGTAGCTCCAGGTAGGCGGCGAGGGACTCGGGGGACCTCGCCGCGTCCCCGATCTTCTCCGGGTCCAGGCCCGCTTCGCGCATCGCCTCCTCGATAGAGACGCCGTCCCGGTCCTCGTGGCGCAGGTCTTCGGGGGAGAGGGTTCCGGTGAGGGCGCGGCTGCCGATCATGCCCAGCGAGAACCTAGCACCCTCCTCGTCGGTGAAGGCGACCACCTCGACCGGGCGCTCCGTCTCGACGCCCTCCTCGTTCATCGTCTGGAGTACCTCTATACCGCCGAGGACCCCGAGCGGCCCATCGAAGTCGCCGCCGTTGATAACCGAATCCACGTGCGAGCCCATAAGGACGGCCGCGGCTTCCGGGTCCTTACCCTCCCGGCGCCCGAAGAGGTTGCCGGCCGCGTCCTCGCGCACGGCGAGCCCGGCCTCCTGCATGTACGAGGCGGCGAGGTCCTTGGCCGCCCGCTCTTCTGGGGTGAACGAGAGGCGGGCGACGCCGCCTTCCTCGCGTTTGCCGATCTCCGCCAGCCCCGAGAGCCTCTTCCACAACCGCCCGCCGTCTACCACGCCGTACCCCTCTCATCCGGGTAGCCCGCCAACTCTTACATGCTAGCGCGGGATCGGGTTTCGAGGTTCCGGGCTCTGGGTTTGCGGTCGAGGGTGAGAGCCCGCTATCTCAAAGCCTCTTTCCGGCCAGGGGGCGGGCCTCGTCGAGGGCGGCGAGGAGCCCGTCCGCCGCGAGGCCGTGGGCCGTGACGCCGTCGCGGCCGGTGACGGTGCCGGCGGCGAGCAAGGCGTTCACGATCGCGGCTTCCGTCGCTTCGGCCGCCGCGTGGAAGAGCGGGGTCATGCGCTCGTTGGGCAGCATCCGGACGGGCACCGTCTGCGGCACATCCCCGTCGAGAACTGCCCTCGGGAGGCCGCGGTTGCCGGTGGCGAAGGCGAGGAAGATGTCGCCGCTGCCATCGTCGAGGCCGCCGCCCATCCTGGCGAGCCCGACGCCGGCGCGAATCGCCAGCCGGTCGCACTGGATCGCCAACAGCGGCGCATCCGTCGCCAGTACCACGATGATGGAGCCGGCGCCTGGGGGCTGCTCCGTCTCCTCCTCGTCGAACGGAGAAGGGACCCGTTCGGTCGTGAGCACCCGGCCGACGGGCAGGCCGTCGACGCGCAGCGTCGAACGGCTCCCGTAGTTGGCCTGGACGAGGGCGCCGACCGTCCATCCGCCCCCCTCGTCCGGGACGCGCCGCGAGGCCGTGCCGATGCCGCCCTTGAACTCGTGGCAGATCATGCCCGTCCCCCCGCCCACGGAGCCCTCGATCACGGGACCGCCGACCGCGTTTCGTAGCGCCTCCTTTACGTGGCCGGCGCCGACGTGCTGGCCGTTGATGTCGTTGAGCGTCCCGTCGTAGGTCTCGGCCACGACCGGCAGGGACCAGTACTCGTCCGCGCCGCCGCGTTCTTCCAATTCTGCCGCTATCAGGGCGTCGCGCACGACGCCGACGCTGTGGGTGTTGGTGATGCCGACGGGTGTCGTGAGGGCGCCGGCCTCCCGGATCCACTCGAGCCCCGTCATCTCCCCGTTGCCGTTGAACCTGTGGCTCCCCGCGAAGACCGGCTCGTCCCGCGCAGGCCCCTCGCGCGGGCAGATCACGGTGACGCCGGTCCTGACGGGACCCTCACCCACCACCAGAGGGCCGTCCCCCCGAACGATCGTCGAGTGGCCGACCCTCACGCCCTCGACGTCCGTGATCGCGTCGTTCGGCCCCGAGGGCAGGACGCCGATCTCCAATCCCAGATCACGCGCGCGCATCGGGGACCTCACCTGCCCAGGGCGGAGACGCGGTCCATCTCCTCGCCCGAGAGCTCGAAGTCGAAGACGTCGAGGTTGGCCCGCAGGTGGTCTTCGCCGGTCGCCTTGGGGATCGCGGAGACCTTCTCCTGCTGGACGAGCCAGCGCAGGGCCACCTGGGCGGCGGTCTTGCCGTGGGCCTCGCCAACCTCCCGGAGCGTGGCGTCGCCCTCGACGCCGCCGCGGGAGAGCGGGCGGTAGGCGACGAGGAGGTAGTCCATCTCCCTGGCCTGATCCAACAGGGCGTCCTGCTTCCTGTAGACGTGGTACTCGACCTGATTGCAGAAGACGTCCGCGTGCCCTGCTGCCTCTTCTGCCAGGGAGGGGGAGAAGTTGCTGACGCCGACGTGGCGGACGAGGCCGCCTTCCTGGAGCTCTCGCATAGCGCCGAGGGTCTCGCCGAGCGGCACGCCGTCGGGGGGCCAGTGCATGAGGAGCAGGTCCACGTACTCCGTGCGGAGCTTCTTCACGCTCTCGCGGGTCTTCTCCAAGACCCTGTCGCGCGCGTAGTCGCTCGGCCAGACCTTGGTGGTGAGGAAGATCTCCCCCCGGTCCACCCCGGAATCTTCCATCCCCCGCCCGACCTCGGCCTCGTTGCCGTACATCTGGGCGGTGTCCAGGTGCCGGTAGCCCATGGAGAGGGCGAGGCCCACGGCCCCCACGCAGTCCTCCCCGGTGAGCCGGTACGTGCCCATCCCCAGGGACGGGACCTTCTCGCCTCTGATGTTCTGGTGCTCCACGTCGGCCTCCTCTGCAGCCTACCCGCTCCACCGTAGCACGCGCGGGCCGCGGCGGTCGTCTCGTTGGCTAGCGCTGCGGCGGGGCGAAGTCGCCCTCGGGGCGGCCCTCGAGGGCGGCGACGGTGGGGAGGAACCAGTCGGGACGGGGATGGACCTCGTCCTTTACGGGATCGAAGAAGACGTGGGCGGCGAAGCCCTCGCAGGCGAGCTCGCCGCCCTCGAAGCTCTCGCCGATGCGGAGCTCGAAGTCCATGGCGTAGGAGCGGTTGCCGACCCAGGGCACCGTGGCGGCGCCGTGGAGGGTGTTGTCGAAAAAGATGGGGGCCTTGAAGGCTAGGTTCGTCTCGGCGATCACGTACCGGGCGCCGGGGACGTCGCCGGCCACGAGCTCCGTTATGCCCGCGAGGTCTGCCAGGGCGTCCCAGTAGGCGAAGCGGACCTGCTCGAAGTAGGCGAGGTAGACGGCGTTGTTGACGTGGCCGTAGGGGTCGAGATCTGCGTACCGGATCTCCAACCGTACCGGTACCGGGGGGTTTTTCAAAGCGGTGCGCCTTCCCTCTTAGCGTTCGGGTGCGCGGGAAATTGTACACACTCGTGCTGGGTCCTATCTGATTTAATGCAACCATGGAGTACGAGGAGTATCTCGAGCAGGGCGAGACCCTGGCGAGCGAGGGCCTGATCGAGGAGGCCCTCACCCGTTTCGAGCAGGCCCTCGAGGCCGCCCCGGAGAACCCGGAGGCCATAGAGGCGGTCGGGAGGGCGCTCTTGAACCTGGGCCGCCTGGAGGAGGCCGAGGCGAGCTTCCTCGACGCCCTGGAGATCGACCCCGAGTGGGTGGCCCCGCGGATGGGGTTGGCACTCGTGGCGTTGGGGCGGGACGAGCCGTTCAAGATCGTGCACCATTTGGAGCGGGCCATCGAGGCCGACCCCGGCTACCCCGAGGCCTACGTCGAGCTCGGCCGCTACTACGGCTACATGAACGAGCCGGCCCTGGCGAAGGCTACCTTCGAGCGCTGGACGGGCCGCCACCCCGAGGACTCGGACATGCTCATAAACGCGGGCCTCACCCTCTTCGACGCCTCGGACTTCGCCGAGGCCTACGGCTTCTTCGAGAAGGCGGTCGAGGCGGCCACGGAGGAGGAGCAGCGCAGCGGGGCGCTCACGTTCCGGGCGAACGCCCTTGACATGCTCGGCCGCTACGACGAGGCGGTCGCCGCCTACGAGGAGGTCATCGCCGAGACCCCGGAGTGGTGGGAGGCCCACGCCAACCTCGGCATCTGCCACGCCCGCAACGGCCGGATGGAGAGGGCAGAGGCCGCCTTCCGGCGCGGCCTCGCGGACTGCCCGGGCTCGCCCGAGATAAGGGACGAGCTCGCCGCCCACCTGCTCTCGCAGGGCGGGGACCTGGAGGAGGCCCTTAGGCTCTCGGAGGAGGCGGTGGCGCTCGGGCGGGACGAGATCCGGCACCTCATCACTTTGGGCGAGGTGCGCCTCGCTTTAGGCGACGAGGAGGGGACCGCGGAGGCCTACCGGGCGGTGCTCGCCCTCGACCCCGAGAACCCGGACGCCCACCTGGAGCTCGGCATCCTGCACGAGCGCCGCGGCGAGCCGACGGAGGCAGAGGAGCACTTCGTGGAGTCCCTGAAGGCGGACCCCGGCAACCCGCGCGCCCTCTACTCCTACGCGAGCCTGTACTACACGGCCGACGACCTGGAGACGGCCGAGGAGATCCTGGAGCGCGCCGTCGCCGCCGACGCCGAGTACTCCCCGGCCCTCTCCGCGCTGGCGAGCATCCGGGCCCGCCGCGGCGAGTACGGGGACGCGCTGGACTTTATAGAGCGGGCCGTCGAGGCCGGCGAGAGCGACGCGGACCACTTCAAGAGCGCGCTGGAGTTCGCCCCCCTCCACTCCGACCCCCGCTTCCGCACCCTCCTCACCCGCATGGCCCACGCCAGGGAAGACGGCTAGCCCCCGTGCAGGCAACCACCGCGTTCGGCGTGCTCCTGCTTCTCATAAGCGCCGCCACGCTCTCCTTCGCAGCCTACGCCCTCCTGCGCGGCGGCAGGGGCCAGCGCGGCGGCATCGGCCCCATCTCAGAGCGCGGCATCCACGTCATAGCCGGGGTAAGGATGCTCCTCATAGGCATGGCCAGCCTCGTCGCCGGCGCGTACCTGTTGCTGGGCTAGGCAGCCCGTCAGCACGCTCCCTTCGGGAGCTTGTCAGCCCGGCGCTTCGCGCCTCTCAGCGGTCAGCAAGACCCCACGCATCGCCACCCCGGGCGTCCATCGCGCAGCAGTTCCGGATCGGATCTCACCTACGATCGTGCCGCGAGCGAAGCCGGTCGGTGGCGTCGACCAGGCTAAAAAGCTGACGGCTGAGAGCCGCCGCAGGAGGCGTGCTGACAGCTAAAGAAGCTTCAGCCCCGCCGTGGCGTCCCTGAGGTCCTCCATGAACCGGTCGGTCTCCTCGCCGCGGCGGTGGGCTATGTCCTTGCTCTTCTCGAGGACGAGGAGGTCCGGGATCTGGCGCCTGAGGCTCTCGGCGTGCCAGACGGCGGCCCTTACGTCCGCCACGTCCTCCTCGGTGCCGACCATGGCGAGCACGCGGGAGAGGCCGACGACGCCGAGATAATCCAGGGCGACGGCGTCCTTGAGGAGGGTGGCCTCAGCACCGGCGCCGGGCGGGGCGCCGGGCGGGTGGGCCTCTATGGCCTCGATCACGGTCCTCGTGGCCTGCGGCGGGAAGTCCGCGTCGTTCAGGATGCGCCCGGCGACGACGGCCGAGCGCTTCGCGTGGTCGGCCGGCTCTCGCATCGCGTAGGCCTTGTACAGCCCGACGTCGTGCAGGAGTGCCGCGACGCGCAGGATCTCCGCGTCGTAGGAGACCCCCTCCGCGCGGGCCAACTCCTCGGCCAGCGCGTGGACCCGCACGCAGTGCCCGTAGCCCCAGACCGGGTGCGTCCCGACCCTAGCTACGAGCGCGTCTACCTCTTCGACCAGCGGCTTCATCGAACAGAGTCTAGCGAATGGGAGACCCCGTCGCGACCGGCTACCCGCTGGCCGACGAGAGCCGCGAGGCGGCGTCCCGTTCCGGCTGACCCGGGAACGCCCCCGGATGGAGGATGCGGGCCAGGATCTCCACGCCCTCGACGAGCCTTGGGGCGGGCCGCGAGAAGAACGAGTTGGCGTCCACTACCCAAACGCGCCCGTCGCGTACGGCGGGAAGGTCCGGCCACCCGGGCAGGTTCAAAAGCGCCTCGGCCTCCTCGGCTGCCCGCCGGGCGTCGAAGCCGCAGGGCATGAGCACGAGCACCTCGGGCGCGGCATCGAAGACGGTCTCCCAGTCGATCCTGACGGACCGCTCGCCCGGGCCGGCGAAGAGATCGCGCCCGCCGGCGAGCGCCACCATCTCGGGTACCCAGTGGCCGGCGGAGAACGGCGGGTCGAGCCACTCGATGCACCCGACGCCGGGTTGTTGCAAGCCGGCGACCGTATCCTCGATCCCACCGAGACGGTCCCGCAGGAGGGCGACCTCCCTCCTCGCCCTCTCCCCACGGCCCAGCGCGTCACCTACCCTGACGGAGTCCGCCAGGACGTCCTCCAGGGAGGTTGGGTTGAGCACCAGCAGCTCCGGTTTGTTCCGCAGGCCGAAGACGGCCTCCTCCACGAGGCCCGTTGAGACGGCGCAGACCTCGCAGAGGCCTTGCGTGATGACGAGGTCAGGGTCGAGGCGTGCCAGAAGGTCGGCGTCCAGGGCGTAGAGGCTCTCGTCGTCCGTGATGAGGCGGTTCACCTCGGCGTCTATCTCGGCGCCCGAGAGGGCTGGGTCTATCCTGGAGCTCG
The DNA here is from genome assembly GCA_035936475.1 of Rubrobacter sp. Lineage (GTDB taxonomy): Bacteria > Actinomycetota > Rubrobacteria > Rubrobacterales > Rubrobacteraceae > Rubrobacter_D. The sequence continues at coordinate 12,980 of DASYWA010000131.1, forward strand.
TAAGCTTCGGCAGGTCTTCGACGCCGGGCGGGTGGTCGCACTCGTGGGTCACGCCGACGAGCCATTCGGCGCCGCCGGCAAAGTGGACCATCTCCGTGGCGCTCGGAAGGAGTGATACTACGCGCAAGCTAATGCCGGTCTACTGGGTGAGCTTGCGCCGGTCGCGCAGGAGGGCTGCCTGGCCGATGTCGTCGGTGGTAAGCATGCCGACGAGGTCGCCGTCCTTCACGACGGGGAGGGCGCGGAGGCCGCTCTCCTGGAGGATGCGGTTGCCGTCGGTAAAGAGGTCGGCGTCCGGGGAGACCGTCGGGTACTCCGTCCTCATCAGGTCGCGGACGCTCGAGAACTTGTCCGGGGAGTGGGCGGCGGCCATGATCTCGCCGCGCGTGAGGATGCCGACGAGCCGGCCGTCCTCGTCCACGACCGGGAAGTCCTCCTGGTAGCCGTGGAGGACGGCGTCGAAGACCTGCCCGAAGTTGTGGTAGGGCGTCACGGTCTCCGTGCGGCGCTTGGTGCCCATCACGTCCGCCACGGTGAGGCCGCGCATCATCTCCCTCTGGCGCACGAGCCCTGCCTCGCCGCTCGCCCCGAAAAAGATAAAGACGGCGATCAGGGCCAGCATGAAGCTGTTGGTGGTGAAGGCCAGGATAAAGAACCCGATGGCGAAGACCTGGCCGACGGTCGAGGCTATGTCCGTGGATCTCACGGCGCCGAACCGGGTGGCGAGCAGGCCGCGCAGGATGCGCCCGCCGTCCATCGGGAAGGCCGGGATCAGGTTGAAGATGGCCAGCGCCAGGTTCATGATCCCGAGGTAGGCAAGTATCTGCCCCACGGAGGCGCCCCCCTCGAGCACGTTCGCCGGCCTGAGCAGGCCCGCCCCGAGCGCGAGCGCGGCGGCGAAGAAGAACGGCGCGAGCACCACGTTCACCAAAGGGCCGGCCACCGCTATCTTTACCTCGTCCCACGGGTTCTCGGGCAGCGACTTGAGCCGTGCGAGCCCGCCTATCGGGAGCAGCGTTATGTCGGGGACCTCGATGCCCAACCTCTGGGCCACGAGCGAGTGCCCGAACTCGTGGAGCAGCACGCAGACGAAGAGCGCCACGATGACCACAGAGGCGGTGATGGCAGCCGCGACGCTCCCCCCGTTGTTGAACCCCAGGTAGAAGAAGAAGGCCAGCAGCAAGAAGAAGGTCCAGTGGATCTTCACGTCTATGCCGAAAGCCCTGCCTATTTTGAACGAACCGCCCATCATAAAGAGTCTACCCCAAGAACGGCAAAATCTTGTGATACCGCTCATGTCCTCCCTGCTAGAATCGCCTGATGGAGGAGAAGACAACGAACTACGCCCTCGTCACCGACCCCAAAGAACTGCCCGAGATCGCCTCGGCCCTCGAAGAGGCCGGGGTCGTCGGCACGGACACCGAGACCACGAGCCTCTCCCCGAGGGACGGCGAAGCGCGCCTCCTCCAGCTGGCCGTTCCGGGGCGCACCTTCGTCATAGACCTCTTCGAGGTTCGGGACATATCCCCCCTAAAGACGGTTCTGGAAGGCGGCCCGCTAAAGGTCTTCCACAACTGCGTCCCTTTGGACACCGATGTACTAACCCCCGGAGGATGGCGTCCTATCGCCAGCATCTCACCGGGCGACACCGTCATGGGGTACTCCGAAGGTCGTCAGAGGTGGACAGCGGTGGCGGAGTACGTAGACGGGGGCGAGCAGGAGGTGATCGAAACCTACAACACTCGCAGGAAGTGGCGGTCAACGACTTCTCATAGGTGGGTTTGTCACATACGCCGGGGCAAGCAAGGCGACAGGGTCGAAGAGGTGTACAGGACGACCGACGATCTGCGTGCCCGGCCGGGCAACCAAGACCGGGTGGTTCACTCGGCGCCGTTCGTCAACCCCTCCCCTTCGGACGTATCGCCCGACGAAGCAGCACTGGTGGCGTGGCTCTGGGGAGACGGCACGGTCCACGCTAAAGGAGAGTACAGTCAGAAGCGGCCGCGCTTCGGAGAAGGAGACCGCGTCCCGGCTTGCAGCATCACGCAATCGGCGAACAACCGGGACTACTGCGCCCGAATAGAACACTTGCTCCGTTCGTTGGGGGTGGAGCCCCGGTACGCCAGACTTCCCGAGTCTCCACACATCAGGAGGTATAAGGTTCCGGGACGGTTGGTCGCCAGCGTGTACGAAAAAGCCGGCATCGAGCTTGACGCTCCCGATTACGAGAACTTCGTGCTCGGGCTCTCTGCAGAGGCGATGGGCGCGTGGTTCGAGGCATTCTGGTTTGCTGAAGGCTCGAAGTCGAGGCCCTTCCCGCAGGCATTCTGCCAGACACGCAAGGCGAACCCGGGTAAGTTCGAGGCACTGCTTCTGGCCGGACATTTACTCGGACACACGCCGAAGCCGGGGGGTAGAGATTTCCTCTATTTCGGCAGGCCCACGACGACGATGAGGAAAGTCGAGCACCGCAGCCTGGGCAAGGAGAAGGTGGCGTGCCTGACCACGGAGACCTCCAACTTCGTGATGCGGCAGGGCGACTTCGTAACCATCACCGGAAACTCCAAGTTCGATTATCAGTTCCTGAAGGAGCTGCACGGCATCTCCGTCGCCCCCGTCTTCGACACGATGCTCGCGGCGCAGCTCCTAGACGGTGGCCGGCAGGGCGCGGCGTACGGTTTGGACGCGGTCGCCGAGCGCTACCTCGACGAGTCGCCGGACAAGTCCGAGCAGCGCAGCGACTGGTCCGGGAAGCTCACGGGTCGGCAACTGGAGTACGCCGCGCGCGACGCGGCCGTGCTGCTGCCGCTGCGCGAGAGGCTTCTGGAGGCGCTCGAAGCGGAGGAGCTCGTCCGGGTCTCCAAGATAGAGTTCGCGGCGGTCTCTTCCATAGCGGAGATGGAGCTCGCCGGGGTCAAGCTCGACGTGGCGCGGTGGAAGGAGCTCGAGAAGACCGTCAGGGAGCGGCGGGACGAGGCGGCGCTGGCGCTCGAGGCGCACTTCCCCGAGCCCGAGGGCGTGTTGCCGCTTGAGGGCTTAGGGCCCCGGCTGAACCTGAACAGCCCGCAGCAGATCACGGACGCCTTCCGCTCCATCGGCATAGAGCTGGCCGACACGAAGGTCTGGACGCTCCTGAAGGTCGACCACCCGGCCGCCAGAGACCTGCTCCGCTACCGCGAGCTCCAGAAGAAGCTCGGCACCTACCTCGAGACCTACCCGAAGTTCATCCATCCCAAGACCGGACGCATCCACGCCAGCTTCCTCCAGTGCCGGGTACCAACCGGCCGGCTGGCTTGCGCCAACCCGAACATCCAGCAGATCCCGCACGAGGAGGAGTTCCGCCGCTGCTTTGTCGCCGAGGAGGGCCACACCCTCGTCATAGCCGACTACTCCCAGATAGAGCTCCGCATACTCGCCGAGGTCTCCGGCGACCCGGCCTTCGTGGAGGCGTTCCGGAAGGGCGAGGACCTGCACAGCCTGACGGCGGCGACGATGTACGGGGTGCCCATGGAGGAGGTCACCAAGGACCAGCGCTCGGACGCCAAGCGCATAAACTTCGGCCTGATGTACGGCCGCGGCGCCAAGAGCCTCTCGGCCCAGCTCGGCACCGACGAGGCCCGCGGGCGCCAGCTCATAGACGAGTACTTCGCCAACTACCCCAAGGTCCAGCGCTTCCTGCAGAGGACCGCCAACCGGGCCACCAGGGACAGGACGCTGAGGACCCTCGCCGGGAGGGTCCGCAAGTTCGGCAACGACCCCGTCGAGGACGACCGGGGGGCCATGAGGCGCGAAGCGATGAACTACCCGATCCAGGGCAGCTCGGCCGACATCGCCAAGCTCGCCCTCGCCTACATGCGCCGGGACCTCGAAGGCCTCGACGCCCGCCTCGTCAACTCCATCCACGACGAGTTCGTAGTGGAGTGCAGGGAGGACCTGGCAGACGAGGTCTCAGAGAAGATGCGCGGCGCGATGACGAAGGCCGGGGAGCGCATCCTGGAGAAGGTGCCGGTCGAGGTGGAGGTAACCGTCTCGCGGGAATGGGCGAAGTAGGCTGGAGTGTAAGGTTCCAGCCTCTCCGCGGGTCGCGAGGCGGGGGTGCGGCGGACGGGGTCAGGGGAAGCCGGGTCGCTCTTGCCGCGGCGGGTCGACGTCCCCGGCAGCGGCGTCCGGCTTCTCGGCCTCCTGGCCGGTAGGATTTCGGACGCCACCGCCTCGGGGGATCACCACCCCGGCCTAGACGTCGGGCGACGCCCCGCCCTTCGGAGGGCGCGGGCCGAGGAGCAAGACCACCAGCCCGGTCGCTACGCAGACGGCGGCGACCCAGCCCAGGGAGGAGAGGGAACCGTAGAGGAGGACGAGGGCGCCGACGCCGGCCCCCGCGCCCTGGCCGAGGTAGATGGCCGAGGCGTTGAGGGAGAGGACGGTGTTGCCGTTGCGGGGGGCGAGCTCCAGCAGCCGGTACTGCTGGAACGGCGTGAGGGCCCACCCGGCGATGCTCCAGGCGACGAGCGCCGCCCCGGCCCCGACGACGCCCAGCAGGGACCCACCCAGCGGCGTCAGGAGCGAGAGGGAGAGGAAGGAGAGGGCGAGGACGACGAAGACCGCCCCTACGCTCGGCCCGTAGGGCCAGCGGTCCGCGCCGTACCCGCCGAGGGCGTTACCCGCAATGGCGGCCAGGCCGAAGAGGAGGAGCATCGCGCTGACGCCCCTCGCGCCGAAGCCCGCCAGCTCGCCTATGAGCGGGCCTATGTAGGTGAACACCACGAAGGCCGACCCGAGCCCGACGGCGGTCAGGGCCAGGACCGACACCACGGCGGGCTGGCGCGCCGCGGCCACCCGGTCGACGAGGGTCACCCGCGGCGGGTTCTCGACGGGCGGGAGCAAGGCCAGGGTTCCGACCACGGCGACGGCGCCGAGGACGCCCACGAGGACGAACGCCGACCGCCAACCGAAGACGTCCCCTATCAGGGTCCCGAGCGGTATGCCGAACGCGAAGGCCACCGTGAGACCCCCGGTGACGACGGCCAGCGCCTCGCCGCGCTTCTCCGGGAGCGCGAGGTCCGCGGCGACCGCCGCCGCCGTGGGCGTGAAGACGGCGGCCCCGCAGGCAGCGATCACCCTGGAGGCCATGAGCGGCCCGAAGGTCGGCAGAAACAACGCGGCCACGTTCGCCGCCGCGAACACGGCCAGCGACCAGGCGAGAAGCGTCCTGCGCGAAACCCCGCCCGTGAGCGTCACCAGCACGGGGGAACCGACGGCGTAGACCACGGCGTAGACCGTGATCAGCTGCCCCGCAGCCCCCACCGAGATCGCCAGGTCCCCGGCCACGGCCCCGAGCAGCCCGGCGAACACGAAGCTCCCCGTCCCGATAGCGAAGGTCCCGAGGGCCAGCACGAGCAGCCGCAGCCTCACGACGCGAGGTCCCCGTCCGAGCCCCCGACGGGCAACGGACGCAGGCGCCCGGCGCGGCTCACTTGCGCTTCTTTCTCCGGGGTCCTCCGCCGGCGTCCATGCGCACGACCTTCGGCGTGAACCGCCCCACGAGGTCCACAAGATCCCCCTGCATAGAGACTACGGTCTCAACATCCTTGTAGGCCATGGGGGCCTCGTCGAGCGAACCGCCGATGAGCGTGATGCCGCGCTCGGCCAAATGCTCCCTCCAGCGCTCCTCCGAGAGGGTCTTGAAGGCCTGGGTGCGGCTCATGCGCCTGCCGGCGCCGTGGGCGGCGGAGTTTATGGAGCGCTCGTCCCCCCTGCCGCGCACAACGTACCCCGGGGTCCCCATGGAGCCCGGGATCACGCCCATGACCCCCCGCCCCGCCGGCGTCGCCCCCTTGCGGTGGACGAGCACCTCCCTGCCGTTCCACTCCTCTTTCCAGAGAAAATTGTGGTGGTTCTCGACCTTCGTCAGGACCTCCTCGCCGAGGGCGCGGGAGACCTTGTCGTGGATGACGGCGTGGTTGGCGGATGCGAACCGTCCGGCGAGGTGCATGGAGATCCAGTACTCCTCCCCCTCCTCGCTCGTCAGGTCGAGCCAGGCGAGGTCTGCGAGGTCCCTGTCGAGCTCGGGGTGTTTGTCTTTGGCTACCTTCGAGTAGCGGTTGGCGATCTTGAACCCCACCCCCCGGCTCCCCGAGTGCGAGAGCAGCGCCAGGTACCTCCGCCCAGGCTCGAACACGCCTCCTCCCTCGACCTCGCCGAGCGCCTCGAAGACGCCCCACTCGACAAAATGGTTTCCCGACCCGGAGGTGCCGAGCTGCGCCCGCCCCGTGTCCTTGAGGCCCCTGAGGAATGCCGTCGCCTCCCAAGCGGGGTCGTCGAGGACCTCGTGCTCGGGACGGCGGCCCTCCTTGAACTTCGAGCCGGCCCCAAAGTTGGTGTTGCGGAGCAGCACCTCGGTGAGGTCCTCCCTCCGATCCTCGATGAGGTCGGGCGGAACGTCGTATACGGACAAACGCATACGGCAGTTGTGGACGAAGACGCCCGCATCGAGGGCGAAGTTGTGATACTCGGGCACGTCGAGGCAGTAGACGTCCTCGCGTTCTATCAGTTCCTCGACCTTGACTACCGCGTGGTTGTACGCGTTGTGGTAGACGTCCGCCCAGTCGCTCTCGGGGTGCTTCCAGCGTCGGTGAGAAGAGAGGGCGATGATCGATTTGATCTCTTTGCCGCACACGCCGCAGGCATACGTCCTCGAGGCTATCTTTGCGCTCTGGGCTCTCCTGTGGGGAGTCTTGTTGTTCTCGGACGTGGCTTCTACGAGCCTTCGGAACTCTTCAGGCCTCTGAGCCCAATACGCCTTGAGGTTCTCGGCCCTTTTTCGGTACTCCTCCATACCCTCGACGGTCAACTTCTTGGCCGAGAGCGCAGCCTTCCTCTTACGCTCGAAGTCCTCCGACTGCCAGTGTTCGTTTCTGTCGATCAGGGAGCGATGATAGCGAGAATGGTCGTGGTCGCCCATGAACGCAAGGTTTTCGGGACGGTTGTCGGTCTCGTCGAAGTTCTGATGATGAATAACGGTGCGCTGTCCCCCGAAACGAGGAATCCCTCCCAGTAAACCAGAGCGAGCCACGATCCAATGAGCCCGAAGGAAAGCTCCCGAGTAGTTCTGCCGGACGCGCATGTACCCTTCCTTATCCAGGCGAGAGTAGAAGGGCATCAGCGAAGCGCCGGGACCGAGGCTCTTCGCCTCGACGTAAGTACCGTCGCGCATCATGAAGCGGTGATCCGGGGTGCACTCGACCACACGATCGTTGTCGAGCGTAATCCTGATGAGCGGCGCGTTCTCCTGCGTCTGAAAAGCCCTGGCCTTTGCTGCGACGACCTTGCCGTCGGGCCTGCACGACCACACGCCGAACTCGTCACCCCTTTCGCAGAGCTCCTTGATCTGGTAGCTCCTGCCGTCGAGGGTAGGTACGAGGGTGCCGCCCCTGAGCGGCGCTATGTCCACGCCGACGGCCCAGGGGATGACGGCGCCTTCGGTGGCGAGGACGCCGCCGACGGGGAGGCCGTAGCCGAGGTGGGCGTCGGGCATGAGGGCGCCACCGACGGAGACGGGGAGGCGCATGGCGCCCTCCATCTGGGCCGTAGCTCGCGGCTCGATGAGGTCGGGGCCCCAGACGCCGTAGGGCAGCGGCTCGTCCCGCAGCCGGTGTCTTGACGCCCTGGACTCGGCGTCCCGCCTTCTCCTGAGCTCGCGGGCGAGGGGCTCGAGGGCCGGGTCCGGGGGCGCCTCGGGGGCGGCGCGGGTCTTCTCCAGCTCGCGGAGGATGGAGTCTCTGTCCATGCCGGCCGCGCGCAGTTTCCTGGCGGCGGCGAGGGCGAGGCCCATGGTCGGGTCCTCGGGCCAGCCGTCCTCGATCAGGTCTCTTCCGGTAACCAACGCCCCTCCTATACGGTCTCTATGCGACCGCCGAAGAGCGAGGCGCCCGCGGCGGCCGTGGTGACGAGCAGTATGGCGGCGACGGCGCGCCAGTCCAGGAGCTCGCCGAGTACCAGGAAGCCTACCAGGGCGGCGACGGCCGGCTCCAGGCTCATCAGGACGCCGAAGACGCGGGTCGGGAGGCTTCTCAGGGCCGAGAGCTCGAGCGAGTAGGGCACGGCGGATGAGAGGACCGCGACGCCGAGACCGAGGAGCAGGAGCTTCGGGTCCAGGAGGGCATAGCCGCCGCTGGCGATGCCGATGGGCAGGAGGACCAGGGTACCGACGCACAGCGAGATCACGAGCCCCGTCCCGCCGGGGAACGCCCCCCCGACCCTGGCGCTGAGGAAGATGTAGGAGGCCCAGAACATCCCGGCAAGCAGCGCGAACATCACGCCCACGGGGTCAAGGTCCGTCGCCCCCAGGACGTCCAGGGGTGCTAGCAGGAGCACGCCCGCGGCGGCGAAGACGATCCAGAGCCCGTCCAGCAGGCGCCGGGATCCCGCAACGGCGACGCCTAGCGGTCCGACGAACTCTAGCGTGACGGCCACCCCGAGCGGTATCCGGTCGATGGCGAGGTAGAGCGAGAGGTTCATCGCGGCCAGCGCGAGCCCGAAGACCACGGCCAGCCCGTACTCGGCCCGGGCGTAGCCGCCGAGCTTCGGGCGCCACAAAAGGAGCAGGATAAGGGCGGAGAGGGAGATCCTGAACAGCACCGTCCCGCCCGGACCCACGGCGTCGAAGAGCCCCTTGGCGATGGCGGCCCCGAGCTGCACCGATCCTATGGAGAGCAGCACCAGGCCCGTCGGCGGGATCCCCCGCGACCGCTTGGTGGGCTCGCGCGCGGATGGTACGTCCTTGTGCAAAGCTGGGGGCCTTCCGGGTCGCGGTCGTGAAGCGGAAAGTCTAGCACCCGCGCAATAATCGTCCCCGACTACGGGTACGTATGCCCGCACCCGAAGAAAGGAGAGCCGATGACCGACTGGCCGAGCGAACCGCAGGGCGAGGCGGAGCCGATCAACTGGGCGTGCACGAACTGCGGCTATCGCGTCGAGGGCGAGCCTCCCCCGGAGAAGTGCCCCGACTGCGGCGCCGACAAGGAGATGTTCGACGAGGTGCCGATCCCGGGGTTCTAGCACGCCTGCTTCGCGAGCTTTCAGCGCGCCTCCGGTCTCCGACCTCCGGCTTTCAGCCAAGACCTCTCGAAATCGGCCCGGTGGGCGTCTGGTGTCCCGGGCAACACCCACCGGTATTTGGCTGAAAGCCGCCGTCAGGCGGCGGGCTGAAAGCGGAAGCCGAAGGCTGGAGCGTGCTGAGAGGCGCGAAGCGCCGGGCTGACGAGCGGAGCCCGAAGGGCGCAGCGGGCTGGCGGGCGCAGCCCGCCTAGAAACTCCAGTCGCGCACCAGTTGGTCGCGGAAGACGTCGACGTCGCCGGACTCGGGCCTAGCGTCTTCGAGGCGGGATATGACCTCGGCCACCGTCTCGTCGGTCTTCGCCATGCGTTCGGCGAGGGTGCGGCCGATCTCGTACACGAGCTTGCAGGCGGCGGGCGAGTCGTCGTCGAGCATCTGCAGCAGCGTGTCCCTGCCTATGCCGTGGGCCTCGACGGGGGTCACGGCCTCGACGGTGGCGGCGGCCCGGGGTTCGGTCAGGAGACCCATCTCTCCGACAACTGTCGGCGCCCCGACGGTCGCCAGGTGCTGGCGGCGCCCGCGGAGCACCCGCTTGTGGACCTCGACGGTGCCGGCGGTGACGACGTAGAGCCTCTCCTCCGGGCCGCCCTCCCGGAAGATGGCCTGGCCCGCCCCGAAGTAGGCGGGCTCCATCAGCCCTTCGAGCTCGGCCCTCTCCTCGGCGTTCAGGTGCCGGAAGACCGGCACCGACCCGAGGTCTGGCGTCCGCCCTGGCGTTCCCTGCATCCCCATGCCCTCCTCTACACGGACCAGTCGGTTATGAGCCTGTCGCGGAAGGCCTCGACGTCGGTCTCCCCCCGCCTCTCCAGCTCCCTAATGGCCTCGACGACCTCCTCGTCCAGGCGCGTAAGCCTCCTCGCCAGCGTGCGGGCGATGCGGTACGAGAGCTTGAAGGCCGCCGGGCGGCCCTCGGAGATCATCGCCCGGAAGGTCTCGCGCGGGATCTTGATGCCCCCCACCTCGCCCACCGCCGTCACCGTCGCGGACGCCCCACTCTCCCCGAGCAGGCCCCTCTCCCCCACGACGGTCGGCTCGCCTGCGGCCTCTATCTCAGCGAGCAGCCGGTCCCTGTCGCCGGCCAGCCGCTTCCTGACCTCCACCCTCCCCGACGTGAGCACGTACAGGTTCCCCGGCTGCGCCCCCTCCTCGATGATGGTCTCCCCCGCCCCGAAGGACACGGGCTCCGAAACCTCGGCGAACTCTTCCCTCTCTTCTTCCGTCAGGAACTCGAAGAACCTGACCCCCTGCAAACCGTCTTCCAACCGTCCCTCACCCTTTCGGCCCCACAGCCTTCGATCCCGAATTATATGCCCGGCCTATCCGCCGCGAAACGCACCGACCATGGCCGTCGGGCGGCAACCGGACGCCCCGCGGTCTTCGGTCTACAGAGACCGGTAACGCTACGGTGAGACAACGCCGGGAAAGGGAAGGAGGCAAGATGAAGAGGTCCCTCCAAAACCCGCCAGGGGGTCTTGGAGGGACCCTCTTTAAAGAGGGAGGGCGCGGCATCCCCGCCGCGCCCTCCCGGGAGCCCCGAATGGTTAGAGGCGTTACCCGATGACCTGCACGTCCACGTAGTCCGTGCCGATGTAGGTCAGGCCGATCTCCTCGGCCGCCACCGCGGACAGGTCGAGCTCCCGACCGGCCACGTAAGGCCCGCTGTCCGTGACGGTCACCACGGTAGAGTACCCACCGTAGCTCACGAGAAGCACCGTGCCGAACGGGTACTGCAGCGAGGCCGCCGTGTACTCGGTGTAGGGCTCGAAGACGTCACCGCTCGCGGTCAGGTTGCCCTCGAGGCCCGGTCCGTACCAGCTCGCCAACTGCGTGTCCGCCGAGGCGCTATCCTGCAGCGCAGCCAGCGAAACCATCATCACGCCGGCCACCATGATCGTCTTTAGGAAAGACTTCAAAAGAGTCCCCCTCCAGATCGCTTGCACAACAAGCCCATGACCCTACTAGCTAGAGCCAAAGTTACAAGCCGGAGCAAAGCGTTTCTTATCTGATTTTGTGAATACGTTACATACCCGTATACGCTACATAAGCGGAAAGCGCCACCATATATTGTGGTTTTGCGCGGACCTTGCGGAACGAGGGGTTAGGGGGCGTCCGTGTGGCGGCGGGGCCCTTGGAGGACCTGCGGGCGGGGTTAGATCATGCCCCGGTAGCGTTCGGCGCGGGCTTCGATCTCGGGTACTTTGCGGTCGGCGCGGCGTTGGGCGCCGCGGGGCATGGTGCCGGAGGCGGCGAGCCGGAGGTAGGCCTCGCAGACGCGGAGGGCCGACGCGGGGTCGCGGCGGCGCTCGTGGAGGGAGGCGAGCCTCTCGTAGGGGTGGACGCCGACGAAGCCTTCGGTGACGCTCTCCTCGTAGAGATCAACGGCGCGTTGGGGGTCGCCGTTCCGCTCCGCGCGCTCGGCCGCCTCGTTGCGTTGCATGGCAGCCTCAAAGTCCTTCAGCGGGTCCCGCTCCGTCCCGATCCTCTCCCGCTCCTCCGGTTCGAGGCCGTAGAGCGGCCCGGCGGGTTCCGCCGGCCGGGTCTCACCGCCGAAGATAGTACGCAGGCGCCTCAGTACCAAAGGAATGCCCCCTCTCTGTAGGTACGTGGAGTATAGTCGCGGGCGCGGTATCCTTAACCCCCGCGCCGGCGGCAGGGAGCCGGGGTACGGTGACCCCGGCTTCCGAAGCCTTACCTACTTGTCGTAAGCGCCCTCGGCCACAATCCCCTGGACCTGCTCGTCGCTGAGCTGCATCTCGGGGTGGTCGCGGTCCACGTGTTCGCGAGCCTGCCCGTAGAGCTCCTCGTCGTTGTTGGCCTCGAGGTGCTTGCCGCACTGACAGTCGAGCGCCCTCATACGCCGCGCCTCCTTTCCCCGCGCTCCCCACGGAGCGTTCGTAACTATGGTAATAAACTTGCGGGGACGATTCTACTTTTAGGTTTCCCTTTCGGGGTGGGGCGGCGAGGCTACTCGGATGGGCCCGTTTTCCGTCGAGCTAGCATCCCCGTGTGCTTTAATCTCCTCTCGCCGGAACTCGAAGGAGGTAGCGTCTTGGGCTACGAGTTCGCCCGTTATCTAAAGATCAGGGGAGCGTGGGGCGCGAACTGGTCCCCTGACGGCCGGAGGATATCTTTCCTGACGGAGATCACGGGCGTCCCGCAGGCGTGGGAGGTCCCGGAAGGGGGCGGCTGGCCCGAGCAGCTCACCTTCCACGAGGAGCGCGTCTCAGGCGCCGAATACTCGCCTACGAGGGACGAGATCCTCTTCGGCATGGACGCCGGCGGCAACGAGCGCTCCCAACTCTTCTTGCTCGGGCCGGACGGGGAGCGGGACCTGACCCGGGACCCGGAGGCCATCCACTACTCGGGCGGCTTCTCCCCGGACGGCACGCGCGTCGCCTTCACCGCCACGCGCCGCAACGGCACCGACTTCGACGTGTTCGTCCAGGATCTGCCGGACGGCGAGCCCGAGACCGTCTGGGAGACCTCCGGCTACCACACCGTCTCGGGCTGGGGTTCGGACGGGTCGTTCCTGATCGTCGCCCGCCACCACTCCAACACGGACAACGACCTGTACAGGCTCGACCTCGAGACCGGCGAGGCGACCCTGCTCACGCCCCACGAGGGGGAGGCCCGCTTCCGTTCCCCGAACGCGACGCCCGACGGCGGGCACCTCTACCTCGCCACCGACCGCGACGGGGACTTCGTCAGGCTCGCCCGCCTAAACCTCGGCACGCTCGAGATCGAGCACCTCACCCCCGACGACCACGACGTCGAGGAGGTCGAGCTCTCCCCCGACGGGCGCCTCCTCGCAGCGACCCGCAACGCCGGCGGCTACTCCGACCTCCTGCTCTTCAACGGCCGCGGCGGGTGGATGCCCGACCCCGAGGTGCCGCGCGGCATCGTCGGCGGCCTCGCGTTCTCGCCGGACGGCGGGCAACTCGCCTTTACGCTCGTCGGCCCCACGCGCAACCCCGACGTCTGGACCATGCGGCTCCCGGACGGTGAGGCGCGGCGCCTTACCCGCTCCTCCACGGCGGGCATCCCCCCGAAAAGCTTCAGGGAGCCGAACATAGTTCGCTACCCGAGCTTCGACGGGCTCGAGGTGCCGGCCGTCTTCTACGAGCCAGAAGACGCAGACGCGCCCGTGGTCGTGAACGTCCACGGCGGGCCGGAGAGCCAGTCGCGCCCCACCTTCGCGCCCGTAACCCAGTACCTGCTGGGCCGGGGCCACGCGGTCCTGCTCCCCAACGTTCGCGGCTCGACCGGCTACGGCAAGCGCTACACCCACCTCGACGACGTCAGGCTCAGGATGGACTCCGTAAAAGACCTGGCCCACGCCGCGTACTGGCTAAGGGAGAGGGGGCACGAGAAGATCGCGGTCATGGGCGGCTCCTACGGAGGGTTCATGGTGCTCGCCGCGCTCACGGAGTACCCCGAGCTGTGGAGCGCGGGCGTGGACATCGTCGGCATCGCCAACCTCGTCACCTTCCTGGAGAACACCGGCTCATACCGCAGGGCTCTGCGCGAGCCCGAGTACGGCTCCCTGGAGGCGGACGGGGACTTCCTCCGGTCCATAAGCCCCATCCACAAGGCCCACCGCATAACCGCCCCGCTCATGGTCGTCCACGGCAAGAACGATCCGCGCGTGCCGGTGGGCGAGGCGGAGCAGATCGTGGAGGGCGTCCGCGAGAACGGCGGCGCCGTGGAGTACCTCCTCTACGAGGACGAGGGCCACGGCCTCGCCAAGCTGAAAAACCGCCTCGACGCCTACCCGAAGATCGCCGCCTTCCTCGACCATCACCTCTCCGGAGAGGGGTAGATAAGGATCAGGCCCTCAGGGAAGCGCCGGGTCACCCCGACGCTCCAGGTAGTTGCTTTGGAGCCACGGTACGGAGTCCTTCAGGTACCGCGGTGGCCGTCTGTCCGCGTCCTCCGATTCCAGCAGTTCGATCCTGAACCCCAGACGGAGCAGCTTGAGACGGACGTCCCTCAGCCCCCAGGACTCCAACGCGAGACCGGCAAGCCGGGTGGCGTGGAGCTCCCTAGCGGCTTCGGCCGAACGCGGGCCACGCCGACCGCCCGCACCCCCCTCGCCCACGGCTTCGACCCCCCTCGACGCTCCCACGACTAGTCGGACCTTATGGGAGGCGCGTTAACCGGTCATTAGAGCATCCTAAGGTACGAGGGCAACGATCCCGCAAAGATGCAAGGCCCGACAACATAACCACCATCCCCTGGGGCGACCTGTGGTTCGCCGAGGACGCGGCGGTCCCCGATGGCAACAGCGCGAACCGCATCGTTGGCGTGAAGCCGGGGGCAGGATCTGCGAGTTCGTCCGCAACGCCAAAAGCGACTCCGAGTTCGCGGGCCCAACCTTCTCCCTTGTCAACCCCCAGAACCCCGACATCACCCCCGCCATCTGGGGGCCGTTCCGCTACCGGAACACTCCCCGTCAGGCGCGGATGTCCGGCGCCTCACCGCCAGAGGAGCTCGCCGGGGCCGCCAACAGATACGGTATTGGCAGACTCGAAGCCGCCGCCCGAGACCGCCCCAGCGGGCCCGATACCTTTTCGAGGCATTGGTCGGCGTCAGCGAGGTCTCTCGCATTTAACGAGAAGTTTCCGAGCAATTAACCTAAGAATAGTTCTCCGTCTCTATACTTCTGCCGGTCGTTGGAGGGCAGGAAACCACTCGCGTCGAGGAGGAAGTTTGGGCATACGGGGCAAGCCGGGCCGGTTGAGCCGGAGGGCTTTTCTAGGCATAGGAGGAATGAGCGCCGCCGCGCTCATGCTCGGCAACGGGCCGTTGCAGTCTCTAGGCGCGCGGGCGGCGCTGGGCCAGGAGATGCAGCAGGTCAAGGGCTACGGCCCGCTCGTCTTGAAGACCGACGGAGAAAACTCGCTGCGCCTGCCGGCGGGGTTCAACTTCCAGACCATCTCGCGCCAGGGCGACCCCCAGCGCGACGGCAATCCCACGCCCGGCATCTTCGACGCGATGGGCGCCTACCCCGACACCGGAGGCGGTGTCAACCCCGCGGGGGACACGACGATCCTCATCCGCAACCACGAGAACCGCGAACGGCCGGGCGAGATCAAGGTCACGACCGGACCCGCGTTCGAGTACGACGAGACGGCTTTCGGCGGCTGCACCAAGCTCGTGGTCCGGCAGTCTCGTAGCAAGAACGCCCGGGGCCGGGAGATCCGGGAATACGAGGTCGTCGACAGCTTCAACATCCTCGGCGGTACGTCCACCAACTGCGCCGGCGGCGAGCTGCCGTTCAAGAAGTGGATGACCTGCGAAGAGGTCGTCAAGCGCACGGGGACGGGGGAAAACAGCCTGAAGCACGGCTACAACTTCGAGGTCGACGCCACGAGCGACGGCCCGGTCAAGGCCGTGCCGATCCCGCAGATGGGCCGCTTCGTCCACGAGGCCACCGCGTGGTGCTCGGGCATCCTCTACCAGACCGAGGACCGCCGCCTCCAGGCCGATCCCGTCCGCGGCACCATCGGGTCCAGCCTCTACCGCTACATTCCCGACCAGCGGCTCGGCCAGTCCGGCAGCCTCGCCGAGACGACGGGGCCTCTGGAGGCGCTGGCGATAGAAGGCCGGCCCCACTTCAACGCCGACGCCGTCGTCACGGTCGGCGTGCCCTTCCCCGTCGAGTGGGTGCCGGTCCCCGAGCCGGACCACGACGACGATACGGACGACCGCCGGGACCGGGTCCCCAACTTCACCCCGACCCGCATCCAGGCCCAGGACAACGGTGCCGCGTACTTCGACCGCCAGGAGGGCATCTGGGTCTCGGGCGTCGGGCAGGGCGCGAAGGTCTACTTCGACTGCACGGAGGGTGGCCCGCAGAACCTCGGGCAGGTGTGGGAGTACGATCCGGGCCGCGAGACGCTCACCCTGATCTACGTCTCGACGGATCGCAACCAGCTGGAGAACCCGGACAACGTCACGATAGTCCCGCAGACCCAGGACATCTTCCTGTGCGAGGATAGCCCCGGCGAGCAGTTCATCCGCGGCGTAACGCAGGACGGCCAGATCTACAACTTCGCCCAGACCGTCTCCAACGACACGGAGTTCTGCGGCGCCTGCTTCGACCCCGACGGCCAGACGCTCTACGTGAACCAGCAGGGCGAGCGCGGCGGCGGCCTCGAAGGCCCTCCGGGCGGCAACGCCGTTACCTACGCGATCTACGGCCCGTTCGAGAAGCGCGCCGGCGCCAACGACAAGAACTTCGGCAACGGCCGGGATGCCTGACGCCGACGGCCGGCCGGGCCCACAGCCCGGCGACGGCCCTGGCAGACTGCGGGAAACGGGCCATCGAGGGCACGGAGGCAGAAGATGGGCAATACTAGACCGATGATCTTCGCCACGGCACTGGCAGCGGCGGCCACGCTCGCCGGCTTGCTCGTCGCCGTCGGGCCCGCCTCGGCGGCGAAGAAGCCGCCGGAGGATGCGCCGGTTTTGAACGTCGCGCACAGGGGGGCGTCCGGGTACGCGCCGGAACACACCATCCCGGCCTACGACCTCGCGCTGAAGATGGACGCCGACTACATCGAGCAAGACCTCCAGCTCACGAAGGACGGCGTGCTCGTGGTGCTCCACGACGAGACGCTAGACAGGACGGCGCACCCGACGGCCGAGTCGGCCCCGGGCGACTGCGCCGGGCTCGTGCGGGAGAAGACGCTCGCCCAGATCAAGACCTGCGACGTCGGGAGCTGGTTCAACGAGGCGTACCCGCAGTACGCCGACCCCGGGTACGTCGGGCTCAGGATCCCGACGCTCGAGGAGGTCTTCCAGAGGTACGGCGAGCGGGCGAACTACTACATCGAGACCAAGAGCCCGGAGTCCGCCCCGGGCATGGAGGAGGAGCTCCTGCGCCTCATGGACGAGTACGGCCTCACGAAGCCGGCGGCCAAGAAGTGGCAGGTCCTGATCCAGTCCTTCTCCCCCGCGAGCCTGCAGAAGGTCCACACCCTCGACCCCTCGCTGCCCCTCATCCAACTCTTCTCAAGCTCCGAGACCAGCCAGACCATACGGGCGAGGCTGGACGCGACCGCGTCCTACGCCGTCGGCATCGGCCCCTCGAAGTCCGACGTGGACAAACCCCTAATAGAGGCCGCCCACGCCCGCTGCCTCGACGTCCACCCCTACACCGTGAACGAGACGCCCGAGATGGCGTCGCTCGTCTCCGTAGGCGTCGACGGCATGTTCACCAACTTCCCGGACCGCCTCGAGGGGTTGCTCGGCAAGGAGGCGGCGAGAGGCAAGACCGGCGCCCGCCTCGCCGCCGACTCCTCGAAGGCCTGCCGCTCCGACGCTTAGAAGAACAACCCGCGCGAGGGCCGCAGGTAAGCCCCGCCCGGCGCATCGGACCGGGCGGGCTCTCCCGCCGGAGGTTTAACGCGGGTTTTACCTCTCGGCATGCCCTTCGCGTTTGTATTGCCGTCCCGGGCGGGGCCGAAGGCGACCGCCTCCTCCAACCGCGCGGCGGGGGCGTCGCGCGCCTCCGGCCGATGCATCACCCGAACCGGCGATTCTCGGCGCCTCGGCCACGCCCGAACCTTCCCAAAACCTGTAAGCTGACGGCTGATACCTCAAACTCGAGCACCGGAGGTGCGAGATGCAACAGACCAAGTTCCTCCTCGACGAGAAGCGCATACCCGAGTCCTGGTACAACCTCGTGCCGGACCTGCCCTTCCGGTTGGAGCCGCCGCTCAACCCGGCGACCATGGAGCCCGTGGGGCCCGAGGCGTTCGCGCCGATCTTCCCCGAGGAGATCATCCGCCAGGAGGTAACGGCCGACCCCTACGTCCCCATCCCCGAAGAGGTGCGCGAGATCTACGCCCTCTGGCGCCCGACCCCGCTGTTCCGCGCCCGCCGCCTGGAGAAGCTCCTCGACACCCCCGCCCACATCTACTACAAGTACGAGGGCGTGAGCCCGTCGGGCTCCCACAAGCCGAACACCGCCATCCCCCAGGCCTTCTACAACAAGCAGGAGGGCGTCCGCCGCCTCACCACCGAGACCGGCGCCGGCCAGTGGGGCTCCTCGCTCGCCTTCGCCTGCGAGACCTTGGGCCTCGACTGCACCGTCTACATGGTCCGTGTCTCCTACGGCCAGAAGCCCTACCGTAGGATCATGATGGAGACCTACGGTGCGGAGGTCCACCCGAGCCCGACGGACCTCACCCAGGCAGGCCGCGACATCCTCGAGAACGATCCCGACTCCCCGGGCTCTTTGGGCATCGCCATCTCCGAGGCCGTCGAGGACGCCGTAAAGAACGACGACGCGAAGTACTCTTTGGGCAGCGTGCTCAACCACGTCCTGCTCCACCAGACCGTGATCGGCCAGGAGGCCCTCGAACAGATGGAGCTCGCCGGCGAGTACCCCGACGTGGTGGTCGGCTGCGTCGGCGGCGGCTCGAACTTCGGCGGCATAGCCTTCCCCTTTATCCGGGAGAACCTCAAAGGCAACAAGGAGACCCGCATCATCGGCGTCGAGCCCGCCTCCTGCCCGACGCTCACCAAGGGCCGCTATGTCTACGACTTCGGGGACACGGCCGGGACAACCCCGATGATGAAGATGTACACGCTCGGGCACTCGTTCGTGCCGAGCGGCATCCACGCCGGGGGACTGCGCTACCACGGCGACTCGCCCATAGTCTCGGCCCTCGTCCACGAGGGGCTCGTCGAGGCGCGGGCCTACGCCCAGAACCCGACCTTCGAGGCGGGCGTCATGTTCGCCCGGGCCGAGGGCATCGTGCCAGCACCCGAGGTGACCCACGCCATTAAGGCGACCGTAGACCTCGCCCTCGAAGCCAAAGAAGCCGGCGAGGAGAAGACCATCCTCTTCAACCTCTGCGGCCACGGCCACTTCGACTTCTCGGCCTACGAGCAGTACCTGGCGGGGAACCTCGTCAACCTGGAGCACTCGGACGAGGAGATAGAGGCGGCCGTCGCGGGGATACCGGGCTGATACGCTCCCCCAACGTCCGCGTCTGGACCGGCCGCAGCGACGAGATGCGCGGCGGCGACGGCAACGATAAGCGGTGGCTTCTACAACGATAGGATCTTCGGCGAAGCGGGACGGGACACCATCGACGCGGTCAGGGGCCTCGGTCACGTCAACGTCGCCGACGGGCGGCTCGACTCGGTTAGCTGCGGCCCCGGCAAGGATGAACCTGGCCGAGCAGAGCGTCGAGGACCTCGTGCGGCTCGCAAGCTGCTAGAACGTGACGGTTCGCTGATCTAGGGAGCGCACCGAAGAGCCCCCAATTCTCTCGGGGGCTCTTCCTTTTTACGACTTCGGGTCGCCCACGCCGCCCTCGCAGCGGTTGCCCGAGAGGGGCGCTATCTCGGAGACGCGGAAGCCGTCCACGAACTCCCGCAGGCGCGGGTCTTCGGCGCCGTCGAGCTCGAGTTGGACCCTCCAGGAGGTGGCGACCACGGGCGCCTCCTGGCCCGGGTAGGGGCTCACTATGACGTACTTCTCCTCACCGTAGGAGCGCAGGGTCTCTATCGCGTCGGCCGGCAGGTCGGGGCTGTGGGTGATCCAGACGACCCCATGGTCCATGCTGTGGACGGCGTGACGGTCTTTTACGGGCCGCTCGTAGGCGCCGCAGTTCTGCCACAGGGGGTCGTGCTTGCCGTTGGTCGGTGGGCTGCGGTCGTACTCTATGGGCCCTTCAGTGAGCTTGTTGGTGGTGGCCGGGTAGACCTCGATGCCCTCCGGCGGGTCCTCGGGCAGGGGCCTCGCAGGGTCTGGCTGCTTGCCGTCGGCGGGGAGCATGTTCTGGATCTCCTTGGGGCTCACCTTCGCCGCCGCGAGCTCGGCGGCCTCCCCAGACTCCGCCTTCGCAACCGTCGTCTCTTCCGCGCCCCCGGCCCGCGTGGCCTCCGCGGCGGGGGTCCCGGAGGCGGTTTCTTTTTGGGGCCCGTAGCCGGAAGATCCCTGCGAGCCCTCCGAGGTCTCCTCGCCGCAGGCCGCCGCGAAGACCAAGAGGACGCCCGTCAACAAGGCGCAGGCGACCCCCCTCCCCCTCTTCAAGTTCCGGATGCCCAAGATCTCTACCTCTCCGTGCCGTCCCGACAAGAGTACCTACGGACGGGAAGGTACTACGGATCTACCCCAAAGGTCTGTGAGCGCGGACATAGGCGGCCCGGGAGGTCACACCGTCGGGCGGGCCCCGAGGCGACCGACGGCCCTGCCGGCGAGCCCGACGCCCCCCCGCAGCGCCTCAGTCGGCGATCCGCCACCCAGCCACGCGGCCAGAAACCCCGCGGAGAAGGCGTCCCCGGCCCCTGTCGTGTCCTCGACGCCCACCGGCACCGCCGGCTCCCGAGTGTGGTTCCCGTCCGCGCCGGCGTACACGGCCCCGTCCGGGCCGAGCTTGAGGACGACGGCGGAATAGTACGGCAGCAACTTCTCGAGGATACGCTCCGGGTCCCACTCGCCGGTCAGGGTCTCGCCCTCCGGGAGGTTCGGGAAGAGGAGATCCGCGCCGCGGGTCCACTCCAGGAAACGGTCGGGGCCTATGGCCTCGAGCAGGGGGACGGAGGAGGGGTCCACGGAGACGGTCATGCCCGCTTCGCGGGCGAGGCGCAGAGCCTTCTTCGCCGTCTCGCGGCGGCTGCCGCCCGAGAGGGTGTACCCGGAGAGGTGGAGGTGTCCTCCGGTGAAGAGGGACCCGGGGAGGTCGTCCGGGCTCAGGGCCTCGCCGGCGCCCCTGTCCGTGATCATGGTCCGCTCCCCCGCCCCGTCCACGAGCACGAAGACCTTGCCGGTCGCGAGCGAGGGGTCGTGGGTCAGGTGGGATTTCACGCCAGCCCGCTCCATCTCCCCTTCGAGAAAACGGCCGAAGACGTCGTCGCCGACCCTGCCGACGAAGCGGGTATCCACGCCCGAGTGGGCGAGCCAGGCGGCGGCGTTCGCCCCGGAGCCGCCGGCGGAGACCCGGATCGGGGCGAAGGTGTCGGTGCCGAGGGTCAGCCCTGCGTCCGTCTTGGCGAGCATGTCGTAGAGCAGGTCCCCGACGACCAGGACCCGGGGGCCCGCCACCTTCAGGAGATCCCGGCGAGCGAGACGGTTATGCGGGCGGCGAGCCCGGCGTTGCCCCGTATGATCGTCTTGTTGACCCGCAGGCTCTCGCCCCCGGTCTCCTGCGCGAAACGGTCCAGCAAGAAGGGCGTGACGCCCTTCCCCCGCACCCCCCTCCGGCCCATCTCCTCGAGCCCGGCCCGCAGCGCGCGGTCGTGCATCCCGGGGTCGAGCTGGTCTTCTTCGGCGAGCGGGTTGGCGATCACGAGCCCGGAGCGCCCGAGCCCGATCTCGGCGAGCGCCAGCACCAGGCGCGCGGCCTCCCCTTCATCCTCGACCGACCAGTCGACCGGCTCGCCGGAGTCGGCCAGGTAGAAGCCGGGGAACCTGCGGGTGCGGAAGCCCACGACGGGCACGCCGGCGGTCTCCAGGTACTCCAGGGTGGCCGGCACGTCGAGGATGGACTTCACGCCGGAGCAGACGACCGCGACGGGCGTCCGGGCGAGGGTGGCGAGGTCGGCCGAGACGTCCCAGCTCTCCCGCGCCCCGCGATGGACGCCCCCGAGGCCCCCCGTGGCGAAGACCCTTATGCCGGCGAGGGCGGCCAGGTGCGCGGTGGCGGCGACGGTGGTCGCCCCGTGGACGGCCCTGGCGGCGGCCACGGGGAGGTCCCTGGCGGAGAGCTTCTCGACGCCGTCGGCGGTCGCCATCAGCTCGAGCTCGGCGGCGTCCAGGCCTACCTTCGGGGTGCCGGCTATCACGCCCACCGTGGCGGGGACGGCGCCTTCGGCCCGGATCAGGCGCTCCGACTCGCGGGCCACCTCGAGGTTGTCCGGGCGGGGGAGGCCGTGGGAGATCAGGGTGGACTCGAGCGCCACGACCGGCCTCCCCGCTTCGATGGCCTCCCTTACGTCGTCGCGGACCGCGAGGCTCAAGCGGCGGGCTCTACGCAGCGCTCGTCGTTGTTGCGGGGGCTGTTGACGAAGCGGCTGACGGGGAAGGCCTCGAGGTCGCCGCCCTCATACGGGCGGAGCAGGGAGACGAGCTCCTCCCTCTCGGCCTCGGGGTCGAGCCAGGCCTCTTGGTCACCCGCGGGCAGGATCACGGGCATCCGCTCGTGGACGGGCCCGACGAGATCGTTTGCCTGCGTGGTGAGGATGGCGCAGGAGCGAACCTCGTCGTCGTGCCAGCTCTCCCAGATCCCGGCGAAGGCGAAGGGGCGGCCGTCCTTCATTCGGATGTAGAAGGGCTGCTTGCCCCCCTCCTCGCGCTTCCACTCGTAGAAGCCGTCGGCCGGTATGAGGCACCGGCGACGGCGGAAGGCGCCGCGGAAGGAGGGCTTCTCCGGCGCGGTCTCGCTGCGGGCGTTGATCATGCGAGACCCTATCTCCGGGTCGTCGGCCCACGAGGGCACGAGCCCCCAACGGAGTAGCTCCAGCCGCCGCTTCCCGCCCTCGGCCACGACCGCCGCCACGGACTGCGTGGGCGCGACGTTGAAGTTCGGCGAGAGTTCGGCCCGAACCTCGTCCAGCCCGAACTCCGCCGCCAGCCTGTCCACCGGAACCGTGAGCGTGTACCTGCCGCACATGTTTCACCCCTTCGGGGAGCTTTCAGCCGTCAGCGGTCAGCTTTCAGCTCTTCTTTGGCCGGTCGCCAAGTGCTGGATGCTAACCCCCTTTATTGTACCGGGATATGGGGCTGCTCCCACCGGTCGGTTGGGGATAGGCTTTGAGGTTTTGAGGGGCGGGGAGCGGAATCTAACTTCGTACGGCGCCCCCAAAAACCCGAGAACCTTCGGCCGCGGTTCGTCCTCTCCGCGAGCCGTTCTATGGGTATGCTCGCCGGGCCTCTTCCAGGAGGCTCACAACCTCCTCGTCCGGGGTCTGGTCGAAGTCCGCGTACCAGAATCCTATGGCCCCGAGGTCGGGCGGGCACCTGAGGCAGACGAGGTCGTCCACTTCGGGCCTTAGCCTTTCCGCGGTCTGGGCGGCGCAGACGGGGGCGGCGAGGACGAGCCGCCCCGGTCCCCTGAGGCGCAGCGCCTCGACGGCGGCCCGGGCGGTCACACCGGTGGCGAGGCCGTCGTCCACGAGGATGGCCGTGCGCCCGACGACGGGAGACTCGGGGAGGTCTCCCCGGAAATGGCGGAGGCGCCTTCCGACCTCGGCGGTCTCCTGCGCCGTGATCCGATCCACGTACTCCGCCGGGATGCCGAGCCGCCGGACGGCCCCCTCGTTGAGGACGCGCACCCCGCCGGGCGCCACGGCCCCGATGCCGAACTCGGGCTGGTCCGGCGCCCCGAGCTTGCGCGCGACGAGCACGTCTAAAGGGGCGGCGAGGGCGAGGGCCACCTCGTAGGCGACCGGGACCCCACCCCTGGGCAGGGCGAAGACGACGGGGCGTTCCTCCCCGTAATGCTTGAGGGGCCGGGCCAGCTTCCTGCCGGCGTCCCTCCGGTCTTGGAAGGGCGGCCCAGCGCCGAGCATGCCGACCAGCTTCCTCACCCCGTCCTACCGGAGGCTCTTCCAGAAGGGGGCGAGCGCCGCGCGGCTCCGGTCCACAGGCCGCCCGCCGCCCGCGTACTCCCAGCCGGGCGGGTCGTCGTACGCCCCGCGCACGGTCGCGGCGACGCTGCGGGCGAGGGCGTCCAGGTCGTAGCCGCCCTCGAGGACGAACGCGGGAGGTGGAGCCCCGATCTCGCGGCACGTGGCACAGAGCAGGGCGGCGAACCGGGCGAACGAGTCGGCCTCGAGGCCCATGCCCCCGAGCGGGTCCGCCGCGTGGGCGTCGTAGCCGGCGGAGACGATCAGGAGCCCCGGCCCGTACTCCCGCAGCACGGGGACGAGGACCCCGGCGAACGCCGCCGCGTAGACGTCCTCCCCCGACCTTCCCGGGAGCGGGACGTTGGCGGTGAACCCCTGCCCCTCGCCCTCCCCCACCTCCTCGGCCCGCCCCGTGCCGGGATAGAACGGGCTGCGGTGCACGGAGAGGTAGAGGACCTCCCCGTCCGCGTAGAAGACGTCCTGGGTGCCGTTGCCGTGGTGGACGTCCCAGTCGAGCACGGCGACTCGCCCGACCCCGAGGGAGCGGGCGTGCGCGGCGGCAACCGCGGCGTGGTTGAAGAGGCAGAAGCCCATGGCGTAGCCGGCACCCGCGTGGTGGCCCGGCGGGCGGGCGACGGCGAAGGACGGCTCCCCGGCCAGGGCACCCTCCACGGCCGCGCAGGCGGCCCCGGAGGCGAGCGCCGCCACCTCGAAGGAGCCCGGCCCGAGCGCGGTGTCCGGGTCCAGACGACCTCCCCCGGCCCCCGAGAGGTCCCTGAGCCGGTCGACGTACCCCCGGGTGTGGACCCGCAGCAACGCTTCTTCGCCCGCGGGACCGCAGGGACGCCGCTCGACGGGGAGGCCAGCCCGCTCGGCCTCGTCTATCCCCGCGATGGCGGCGGGGAACCTCCGCGGGACCTCCACGCCGGAGAGCTCGTTGACGTGACGCTCAAAGGCCGGGTCGCTGTAGACGTGCAAGCTTCACGCTCCCTGGGTCTTCTCGCTTCCGCTACGGGTGACATTATCCGGGCGCCGCCCCGTCGGGGGCAAGGCCCTCACCCTCTATTGCCACCTTCGCAAGACGCGGGCCCCGAGCCGCCCCGCGCGACCGGGGACGGCCGAAGATCGCGTCGGGGCAGCCCGTTCCGGGGCAACCCGGCCCGGCACCGGCTCCTTGAAGACGCGCGGATCTCTGGTAGTATCCCCTGCTTGTAAGTAGCAAGTGGTTGCAAGCAAGCGAAATTTGGAGGGGGATCTCCACATGCACAAGATCTTTGTCACCCTGTTCTCGTGCGCCGTCTTGTCGGCGGTGCTCGTCGCGAACGCGCCTTCTGAGGCTTCTGCCCAGACGGTCTCCGGCGAGGCGGCCGTCGCCGAGGCGCGGTCCTACATAGGCACGCCCTACGGCGCCGGCGGCCTCGACTGCTCGGGCTTCACCTCGGCCGTCTACGCCGACCTCGGCGTGTCCCTGCCCGACGACCCGGTCGCCCAGTACTCCTACGGCGTGCCCTCCGAGGCCGCCGCCGGAGACCTCGTCTTCTTCGACGAGGCCGGCTACGGTATCTCCCACGTCGGCATAGCCACCGGCTACGGCACCGTCATCCACGCCTCGACCTACTACGGGACGATAACCGAGACCCCGATCTCGCAGGTCCCGGGCTACGTCGGCGCGGTGGACGTAGCTTAGAAGGGGTTTCGAGGTATCAAGTTTCGAGGCTCTAGGCTAGGGGTGCCGGACCTTGCCTGACACCCCTGGCCGACAACCTCCCGAAGCGGGGCCGGGACAGAAGTCTCGCCCCGCCGCCTTCGTCCGGCGCCCTGCGGGCGGAAGCGAAAGTCCCACCATCCATCGCCACCCGATACGAGCGCGCGAATTAGCGCCCGAAAACCTCAGAACCTAGAACCTTAGAACCTACCCTCACCTCGTGATGCCGGCGACCAAAGCCCTCCACGCCGCGGTGGCGCTGCCGGAGCGGGGGGCGTATGCGAGTACCAGGGCGACGGCGAGGGCCATGAGGATGGCTCCGGGGATGAGGAAGGCGGACCAGAAGCCGAGGGAGGCGGCGAGCAGGCCTCCGCCCACGGGCCCGAGGGCGAAGCCTATCGAGGTGGCGGAGGACGCGACGCCGAAGGCCTCGCCCTGGCGGCCGGCGGGGGCGGCGGACTTTATGGCGAGGTTCGCGACGGGGATGGCGCAGCCTATGAAGAGGCTTGCAAGAAGGCGCAGAGCCCACAGCTGGGGCACGTTTTCGGCGAGGGCCTGGGGAAGGGCCGCCAACCCGGCCAGGGCCAGGGAGGCGACCATGACGCGGCGGGCGCCGAAGCGCGCGGCGAGGCGTCCGCCGAGCAGGGAGCCCAGCGAGGCCACGAGGGCCCCGGTACCGATGATCCAACCCGCCTGGCTCGCCACCTTGTCGGCCGCCCCGGCGAGCGTGCCGACGAAACCCGGCAACGCGACCGCAGCGCTCGTTATAGCCACGTGCACCGCGCACAGCGTGAGCAGCCCTGGGAGCAGCAGCTTGTAAGGAAGCGGGGAACGAGCCCTCCCGGACTCCGCCGCCTCCTGCTCCCTCTCCTCGACGACCGGCCTCTTCTCCCTCACGCCGAACAAGACGAGCGTGGCCGAGACCGCGAGCAGGGCCGAGGCCACGAAGAAGGAGGTCCGCAGGCCGGCCGCGTCGGCGCTGATCCCGCCAAGCGCAGGACCCACGCCGGCGGCCACGAAGATCACCGTCTGCAAAGCCCCGAGCCTCCACCCGGCCTTCTCGGCGGGCGCGGTCGCAGCAACCAGCGAGGTCGCCGCCGGCACGGTGCCCGTGAGCGTCCCCTGCAAGAGCCTCAACACGAGCAACTGCCAGGGCCCGGTGACGAAGGCCATCGACCCCACGACCACCACGGCCGCGAACGTCGCCCTGAGCAGCATTAGCTTGCGCCCCATCCGGTCGGACAACCTGCCCCACAGCGGCGCCACCAGCGCCATCGTCGCCCCGGACGCCCCGTTTATGACCCCGGCCCAGGCCGCCGCGTGCCCCACGTCCTCGACCCCGAGCGCCTGCACGTAGAGCGGCATGAAAGGCACCACGAACATGAACGCCGTCGTCCCCAACAACTGCGAGGCGAGCAGCACCAGGAAGGACGCCCTCCCCTCCTCCGAAGACCGGACGTCCTCCGCTTCCTCTTCTTTTTCCGTCCTCCGGAGCCTGCCGCGCGCCGCGACGCCCCGAACCCATCCGATAACCGACATGCCGCCACCGACAATACCGCACGTGAACGTACGAGTCTAGTTTGCCTCGTAAAGACGTTCACCCCAGAGGCTACAGGCATCAGGTCGCCTCCTTCGGAGGCTTTCAGGTTTTGGGTATTAAGGTTTAGAGGGATGTCAAGACGAGGCCGGTGCCGTCGCGCCGCCCCGCTTCTATGCGGGTTGCGACCTAGAAGGCCGAGCGCCGCACGGCATCCCTCACGCCCAAGAGCTGAAACCCAAAACTACTTCTTCAGCTCGCGCATGCGGGCTTCGCAGAGGGAGATGTCGCGCCTGAGTTCCTCGCGCAGGGCTTCGGCGCTCTTCAGGTCTTCGCGGGTTTTGGCGATCCGTTCGTCCACCTCGCGCTCCCGCGCCTTGAGGTGTTCGGTGGTCTCGGCCAGGATCCTCTCGCGGGTGGCCTCCTTGGCGGCGTCGCGGACGGCGAGGAACTCGCGGATGGCGGCGAGGGAGAAGCCCATCCCCTTCAGGCGCAGGATGCGTTGCAGGCGTTCGACGTCGGAGGCGTTGTAGAGGCGGAAGCCGCCGGGGGAGCGGTTCTCCGGGGAGACGAGGCCGAGCTCTTCGTAGTACTTGATCGTGCGCGTGCTCACGCCGAGCCGCTCCGCGACCCCGCCTATCTGGGAGAGCTCCTTGGGCTCCTGCAACCGACCAGCCTTTCCGCGCCTCCGGGAGCCGTCAGGCTAACCCTCGCGTCAGGGACCGTCAATGCCGGCAATACGGCCTACCCCCAAACCTCCTGCGCCGTCTCGACGACGAGGCGGAGCTTGGCGGCCTGCTGCTCGCGGGTGAGGAGGTTGCCCTCGGCGGTAGAGGAGAAGCCGCACTGGGGAGAGAGGCATAGCTGGTCCACGTCGACGTGACGACCCGCCTCCTCGATGCGGCGCTTGAGGTCGTCCTTGGATTCGAGGTCGCCGCGCTTGGTGGTGACGAGGCCCAAGACCACCACCTTGTCCTTCGGGACGAAGCGTAAAGGTTCGAAGGTGCCGGAGCGGGCGTCGTCGTACTCTAGGAAGAAGCCGTCGACGTCGAGCTCGCCGAAGAGGGCCTCCGCGACGAAGTCGTAGCCGCCCTCCGCGGCCCAGGAGGAACGGAAGTTGCCCCGGCACATGTGGGTGGTCACGGTCATGCCCTCGGGCCTGCCCCCGAGGGCGCGGTTGATGGTGCGGATGTAGGTCTCGTGCTGGTGCTCGGCGTCGCCGCCGAGGGAAGCAATGTGTTCGCGCTGGCGGGGGTCGTTAAGGTAGGCGAGGCTCGTGTCGTCGAGCTGGAGGTAGGTGCAGCCGAGGGCACCGAGGGCCCGTATCTCGTCGGCGTAGGTGGCGGCGAGATCCTCCCAGAACCCTTCCAGGTCGGGGTAGACGTCCTCGTCTATGGCGGCCCGGCCGCCGCGGTAGTGGACCATGCTCGGGGAGGGGATCGTCAGCTTCGGCGTCGCCGTCGTCACGGCCCCTTTGAGGAACCGGAAGGCGTCGGCGAAAAGGGTCTCCCGGAGGTGCACGCGCTCCCCAACCCTGAGCGCAGCCGGGGTGAACTCTATGGTCCCTTCGGCGTTGCGGAACTGCACGCTCATGTTGTCCCGGGCCTTCTCCACGCCCCCGAGCCCGTAGATAAAGTCCATGTGCCAGGAGGCGCGGCGGAACTCGCCGTCGGTCGCGGATCGCAGGCCCACCTCCTCCTGCATCCGGACGACCTCCCGGATCGCCCGGCCCTCGACGGCCCGCAGGTCGTCCGCCGAGACGCGGCCGGCGGCGAAGTCCTCGCGGGCCTTCAAGAGCTCCGGGGGACGGAGCAGGCTCCCGACGTGGTCG
Organism: Rubrobacter sp.; assembly: GCA_035936475.1. GTDB lineage: Bacteria > Actinomycetota > Rubrobacteria > Rubrobacterales > Rubrobacteraceae > Rubrobacter_D. The sequence goes on from DASYWA010000131.1 coordinate 41,754, forward strand.
GCTCGGAAAGGGGGCGTGGTACGGGTCATGGTGTCTCCTTTGGAGAGCTCTTAGCTTTCAGCGGTCAGCTTACTGTTGCCGCTCTCGGTTGCCTCATACCTCCGTTTCGTCGGGAACGGATTATCCCGATCTCGGGTCACACAGCAAGAACCGTCCTTTCTGAAGGCTGACAGCTACCTGCTTTCCAGCACGCGGCGGGCGACGGCGAAGGCGACGTTGGCGGCGGGGACGCCGCAGTAGATCGCTCCTTGTAGAAGAACTTCTTTGATCTCGTCCTCGGTGAGGCCGTTCCTCAGGGCGCCCTCGACGTGCGTGGCGAGCTCTTCGTGGTGGCCGAGGGCCATGAGGGCTGTGAGGGTTATGCAGCTGCGGGTCTTGCGGTCGAGGCCGGGGCGGGTCCAGACCTCGCCCCACGCGTAGCGCGTGATGAAGTCCTGGAAGTCCGCCGTGAGAGGGGTGGTCTTCTCCACCGCCGCGTCCACGTACGCGTCGCCGAGGACCTCGCGGCGGACCTTCATGCCGTCGTCGTGGGTCTGGTTCGGGGTCATCTCTCCTCCAGGTGGGTCAGGATGAGTCGGGCGATCCTCTCGGGCTGCTCCACGTTGGCGGAGTGGGCGGCCCAGGGTATCACCTCCAGGTGCGCGCCGGGGATGGCTCCGCGGATAAGCTCGCCGTACTCGGGCGGGGTCGCGGGGTCTTCGGCGGCGGAGACGACGAGGGTCGGGGCCTCTATGGCGGGTAGCCGGTCGCGGGGGTCCATGTCCCTGATGGCGGCGCAGCAACCGGCGTAGAGGGAGTTGGACCGGCGCGTCCTCAGGTCCTTCGAGCAGGTAGTTCAGCTCGGGCGCGTCGTCCGTGCTCAAGAAGGCTCCTCGCTGTGGTAGAGCTCCAGGGCCCGGTCCACGAACGCCCCCGCGGACCCCAGGTAGCCGGCCGGGTCGAGCGCGGCGTCTATCTCCGCTTCGGAGAGCGCCTCGCGGATCCGCGCATCCTGCAAAAGCTCCTCCCGCAGGTGTCTGCCGTGCTCCAGCGCCCGGCGGCAGGCGGCCTCTACTAGGTCGTGGGCCTCCAGGCGCCCGAGCTTCTCCGACGCGACCGTGGTGACGTTCTCGGCGAGGAGCATGCCCCCCGTCGCGCCCAGGTTCTCCCGCATCTTCTCAGGATGGACCTCCAGGCCCGCGGTCGCCTCGCGGACGTTGGCGGCGGCCCCGCCGGCGAGGGCGAGGGCCTCCGAGAGGGGCTCCCATTCCGAGTGCCACGAGCCGGCGGCCCGCTCGTGCTCCTGCGCCATCGCGGCCTGAAGGGTGCGCGCGAGGTCCTGCACGCGGCGGGCGCTGGCGGCGGCCGTTACGGAGAGGATGGGGTTGCGTTTGTGGGGGAGGGTAGAGGAGCCGCCGCGGCCCTCGCCCGCGGGCTCGGCCACCTCGCCGACCTCCGTCTGGGCCATGAGGATAATGTCCCGGGAGACCTTCGCGAGGACGCCAGCGAGGAGCGAGAGCGCGTCGCCGATGTTCGAGACCCTGGTCCGGTCCGTGTGCCAGGGGACGGGCGGCTCCGCGAGGCCAACCTCCAGCGCGAACTCCCGCAAGACGGGAAGGCCCGACTCCCCGAGCGAGGCCAGCGTCCCCGCGGCCCCGCCGAGCTGCGCGGCGAGCCCGGAGGCCCGCAGCTCCTGCAGCCTCCGCCGCGCCTCGAGGACGGCGACGAGCCAGCCGGCCGCCTTGAGCCCGAAGGTCACGGGTATGGCCTGCTGCAGGAGCGTCCGGCCCGGCATCAGGGTGCCGCGGTGCTCCTCGGCGAGCCGGGCGCACGCGCCGGCGATGCCGTCCACCTCGTCGAGGATGAGGCCCAAGGACCGCCGACAGACGAGCATCGCGGCCGTGTCCGTGACGTCCTGGCTCGTGGCGCCCCTGTGGACGTGGCGGGCGGCGTCCTCCGAGGCCTTCCGGACCTCCCCGGTCAGCGCCCGGACGAGGGCGGGGACGGGGTTGCCGGCGGCGCGCCCGCTGTGCCCGATCTCCCCGGCATCGAAGAGGTCGGCGTCGCAGCAGGAGGCTATCGCTGCGGCGGCCTCGGCCGGGATCAGGCCTACCCGGGCCTCCGCGGCGGCGAGCGCCGCCTCCGCATCGAGCATCGCCTGCAGCCACGCCCTTCCGGAGACGGCCTGCCGGAAGGCGTCGGGAACGAAGATCGGGCCGAACAGGTCCCCGCTCATCCCTCGAACTCGAAGAGAGCCGTCTGCCCCTCGCCCTGGAGACGAACGTCGAAAAGATAGGACCCCTCCCCTTCGTCGCGGGCGACGAGCGTCTCCCTCAGACCGGCATCTCCTATGGACGCGAGCACGGGATCTTCGGCGTTGGCCTCCCCTTCGTCCGGGAAGTACAGGCGCGTGATCGCCTGCTTGAGCAGGCCGCGCGCGAAGATCATGACGTTCACGTGCGGGGCCTGGAGGGTTCCGTCCGGGGCGGGAACGGGTGCGGGCTTCAAGGTAACGAACGAGAAACGGCCCCCGTCCGCGGTCCCGGAACGGCCCCAACCGGAGAAACCCCCATCGAGCGTGTCGGGGTCCTCCCGGTAGCCGGTTGGTCGGGCCTGCGAGATCTCGACCATGGCATCGGTCACGGGCTCCCCGGCGCCGTCGTAGATCCAACCCGAGATCTTTATGGCCTCGGGGTGATCCGGGTCGACTAGCTCCGTGAGGTCCCTTTCTAGCAGCGCGTCGTGGAAGAAGGGGCCTATGGTCTGGGAGGGCGTGGGCTCCAGCCCCGGCTCCCCGCTCACGCGCGCGACCTCTCGAACGGGGTCGCCTCGCGGCCTTCGAGGACGATGTCGAAGCGGTAGCCGAGGGCCCACTCGGGCTCGGTAGTTTCGAGGTCGAAGGCGGAGATCAGGCGCCGCCGGGCCTTCGGGTCCCGCACGGACTGGAAGATGGGGTCGTGCTCGAAGAGCGGGTCGCCGGGGAAGTACATCTGGGTGATGAGCCGGCTCCTGAAGGACGAACCGAACACCGAAAAATGCACGTGCGCGGGCCGCCAGGCGTTGTCGTGGTTCTTCCACGGGTACGCCCCTGGCTTGACCGTGACGAAGCGGTAGCGGCCCTCGTCGTCCGTGAGGCAACGCCCCGCGCCGGAGAAGTTCGGGTCCAGCGGGGCGGGGTGCTGGTCATTCTGGTGGGTGTACCGGCCGGCGGCGTTCGCCTGCCAGACCTCGACGAGGCCGTTCCTGACCGGGCGCCCGTCGCCGTCGAGGACGCGGCCGGTCACTATGATCCTCTCCCCGAGGGGCTCGCCGTCGTGCTGGCGCGTCAGGTCGTCGTCCGTCTCCCCGATCCGGCCTCGCCCGTAGGCCGGGCCCCGGATATCCGACAGGGCCCTCGGCAGGACGACGAGCGGCCCCTTCGGCGCCCGCAGGCGCGTGCTCTTGTAGTCCGGGTAGAGGTACGGCGGGTGCCCGGCGGCCTCCCCCGCGGTCTGCTGCGTCATCTCTCGATCCCCCTGCTCTCTTACGCCCCTCCGGTCACGGGTTCTGGGCGTCTCTTGATCTGGTCTGATGTCACGTTGACGTGCCCCTTCTGGCGGCCTCGGTCCTCGCCTTGAGGTCTCGGAGAAGCTTCAGCTCCCTCCCCGTCGGGGGTTCGGTGCTGTCCGGATCTTCCGCCACCTTCAGGTCCCAGCCCGTCGCCTCCCTCGCCCCCTCGACCGTCGCGCCAGGGTGGAGCGCCACGAGGGTAAGCTCTTTCGTCTCGGGGCCCGGGCGCAGGACGCCGAGGTCGGTGATGAGGACGGTGGGTCCCTCGCCTGGATAGCCGAGCTCTTCGCGGGAGTCTCCGCCCGCGCCGTGGCCGACCGAGGTGACGAAGGAGAGCTCTTCGACGAAGGCGCGCCTCTTGTGGCGGAGCATGATGATCACCTCCCTGGCCGAAGCAGCGATCTCGGGCGCCCCGCCCGCTCCGGGCAGGCGTACCTTGGGCGAGCGGTAGTCCCCGACGACCGTGGTGTTTATGTTGCCGAAGCGGTCCACCTGAGCGGCGCCGAGAAAGCCGACGTCCACGCGGCCGGCCTGAAGCCAGTAGTTGAAGATCTCCGGCACCGAGACCACCGAGTCCGCGTGCGCTGCGAGCACCCCGTCCCCGATGCTCAAGGGCAGCACGTCAGGCTTCGCGCCGACGGTGCCGGACTCGTAGATCAGGACGCACCCGGGCGCGTGCGTGGCCCTCGCCAAATTCGCCGCCTCGCTCGGCAGCCCAATCCCGACGAAGCAGACGGTCCCGTCTTTGAGCTCGCGGGAGGCGGCCACGGTCATCATCTCGTCGGCGGTGTAGGAGGCCGCGACCTCGCCCATCTCCCCGTTCGCCGTCACTTGGCTACCATCCCTTCCGCCCGAACACTCCCGAGGTACTCGCCGAAGTCCTCCGTGCCGAGGACGTGCTGCTCCATCCAGGAGCGGAACCCCTCCCGGTCGCGCGAGACCGGGTCCCAGGCCTCGTAGAAGGTGTTGTCCCTATCATAGTAGCCGTCGGCGTAGGACGGGTGCGCGCCCTTGGGCTCGACCGCTATCGCGTCGAAGATCACGGCCGGAAGCACGATCTGGAAGGGGTGCGGCTCCAACTCTTCCACCACCTCCTCGACCGTTGCGATGGCCCGGCGCGCGGAGAGCACAGCCTCCTTCTGTATGCCGGAGATGCCCCAGATCGCCACGTTCCCCCGGCCGTCCGCCTGCTGGGCGTGGATTATGGTGACGTCCGGATTGAGCGCCGGGACCGCCATCAGCCGCTCGCCCGTGAAAGGGCATTCTATCGGGGCGATGGTCTGGGTCACCTTCGGCAGGTCCGTGCCGACGTAGCCGCGCAGGACCGCGAACGGCAGGTTGGAGGCGCCCGCGACGTAGCGGTTGGCCATGCCGGCGTGGGAGTGTTCCTCTATCTCAAGGGGGGCGGGCCATCCGTTCTCGATGGCGTCGCGGAAGCGGTGCAGGGAGCCCACGCCCGGGTTCCCGCCCCAGGAGAAGACGAGCTTGCGCGCCGCGCCCATGCCGATCATCTGGTCGTAGATCAGGTCCGGCGTCATCCGGATGAGGGTAAGGTCCTTGCGCCCCTGGCGGACGATCTCGTGCGCCGCGGCCGTCGGTATGAGGTGCGTGAAGCCCTCCAGCGCGACGGCGTCCCCGTCGTGCACGAGTTCCGCGACGGCCTCGCGCAGGTCTGCTACTCCAGCCAACCGGTGGCCTCCTCTCCGGGTACGTCCCTCAAGCGATACTCGGGACCGACTTGAGCGCGCCGCCAGGTCAAGACGCGTCCTGCGTAGGCATCCCCCCGGCCAACGACTCGAACCCCTGCTCCATCGGCAGGCCCACGTAGTTCTCGGCGAGCGAGGTGGCGGCGGCCCGCGAGCCGGTGACGTAGTCGAGCTCGGCGACCTGCATCCTGTACTGGAAGTCGTCGTCCCCCTCGAAGCGGTGGAGCATCGAGGTCATCCACCACGAGAACCGGCTCGCCTTCCACACGCGCCGCAGGCAGGTCCCTGAGTAGCGGTCGAGAAGGTTCGTATCGCCCGACGCGTAGAACTCGGTCAGCCCTCTAGAAAGGACGCGCACGTCGGCGACGGCCAGGTTCATGCCCTTGGCGCCGGTCGGGGGGACGATGTGGGCGGCGTCGCCGGCGAGGAAGAGGCGGCCGTGGCGCATGGGTTCGCAGACGAAGGAGCGCATCTGGACGACGTTTCTCTGGATGATCCTGCCCTCGTTCACCGTCCACCCGTCGTCGGTGTCCAGGCGGGCGTGCATCTCCGCCCAGATCCTGTCGTCCGACCAGTTTCCAGCCTCGTCGTGCGGGTCGCACTGGAAGTAGAGGCGCTGTATCTCGGGCGAGCGCGTGCTGACGAGGGCGAAGCCCCGGTCGTGGAGGGCGTAGATGAGTTCCTCCGTCGACGGCGGCCCCTCGACGAGGATCCCGAACCACCCGAACGGGTACCGCCGCCCGTACTCGGTCCTAACCCCTTCGGGTAGCGCCTTGCGCGAAACCCCGTGGAACCCGTCGGTCCCCACGACGAAGTCGCAGCGCAGCTCGTGCTCCTCGCCGCCCTTGAGGAACCTCACCTTCGGCTCTTCGGATTCGAGGTCCCGAAGCTCGACGCCTGTGGCCTCGAAGAGGATCTCGCCGCCGGCGGCGAGTCGGGCCCGGACGAGGTCCTTGACCACCTCGTGCTGGCCGTAGAGGGTGATGGCCTTGCCGGTGAGCCCTTCGAGGTCTATGCGCTCGCGACGGCCGTCGAACTGGAGGTTGACGCCGTGATGGACGGCGCCCTCCCTCTGCATGCGGTCGCCGACGCCGGTCTCCATCAGCAGCTCCGACGTGCCGTGCTCCAGCACGCCGGCCCGGATCTCGGATTCCAGGTCCTCCCTGCTGCGCGCCTCCAGTACGACGGACCCTATCCCTCGCAGGTGCAGCAGGTGCGAGAGCAAGAGCCCCGCGGGCCCCCCTCCGACTATCCCTACCCGAGTCCGCACGAGTTCTCCTTCCAGAGATCGTCCCCGGACCAATCTAACGCGTCGCCGCCTCCGAGGATACCCCCGTCCTCCTGGCCTCGTCGGCGGGAGACCGCGGCACCGCGAAGACGAAGATCGCCCCGAGCAGCCCGACGAGGGCGAAGGCGTAGAAGCCCCAGGGCACGGCGAGCCCGGCGCCGAGGAGCAGGCCGCCCAGCAGCGGCCCGCAGATGGCCCCTATGCGTCCGATCCCCGCGGCCCAGCCCAGCGCCGTCCCACGCCCGCTCGTCGGGTAGTGCCGGCTGACGTAGGCGTAGAGCAGGACCTGCGCGCTGAAGACGAAGAAGCCCGTGACGAAAACGGCGAGGTAGGTGAGCACCAGCGGCAACGGCACGCTGAGGAGGAACAGGAACACCGCCGCCAGCGCGAACCAGCCGGCGCAGGCGACCTTCGAGCCGTAGCGGTCGGCCACGGGGCCGGCCAGGAGCAGCCCGGCGATAGCCCCGAGGTTCAGCACCAGCAGGAAGGCGAGGGCGGCACCCAGGGCGTAGCCGGCGTCGCGCATGATCGTGGGCAGCCACTGGTTGAGCCCGTACACGAGGAGAAGCCCCATGAACGAGGCGACGGAGAAGGCCAGCGTCCCGAGCACGTACCCGCCGGAGAAGAGCGTCTTTACGGCCCCGAGGCCGGCGCCCTCCGAAGCCCGCTCCTCCGCGGCGACCTCGCGCACCTCCTCGGGCTCGAGGGAGATCCCGTACCGTTCGGCCAGCCCTTCGGCCTCTTGCCGCCGCCCGCTGGCGACGAGGAAGCTCGGCGACTCCGGCAGGTTCTTCATCATGAGGGGCACCAGCACGAGGGCCGGCAGGGCGCCGATGACGAACATCGCCTGCCAGCCGAGGAGGGGGAGGAGGGGGATGGCGAGCAGCGCCGTCAGCACGCCGCCCACGTGGTAGCCGGTCATCATGAAGGTTATGGAGGAGCTGCCCCGGCGCGTGCGGGCGTACTCGGAGACGAGGGTGGCGGCCGTCGGGATCAGGCCGCCCAGGCCGAGCCCGGCCAAAAACCGCAGCGCCCCGAAGACCTCGGGGTTGGGCGCGACGGCGAGGAGCGCCGTGAAGACCGAGAAGCTCGTGACGCTGAGCAGGATGCACATGCGGCGTCCGATCACGTCGGCCAAGGTTCCGATGCCCAAAGCGCCGATCATCATCCCGATGAGGCCGTAGGAGGTGATAGCGCCTATCCGCGGCGCCGTCAGCCCCCACGCCTCGTACTCCAGCAGCGCCGGCGTAACCGCCCCGAGCACCACCAGATCGAACCCGTCCAACGCCACCGCCACCCAGCAGAGCGCCGCGACCCACCTCCCCGCCGGACCACCCGTAGACATCTCTCCACTCCCTTTCTCAAGCCCGCCCGAACGGTCCGCGCGCCGCACCGAAGACCGCCGGCCCGCACAAGACCCGCGGTTCTCGACCCCCCGTCCCTTTCCCTGCCCGGTATTCTGACCACCACCGCGGCGCGTGTCCATCCCCGGAAAGCGCCACGAACGCTCGATGCCGGAGGCCGCGCCTTCGACCTCGGTGGACGGGTTCACACGCGGTGTTTGCAAGTTGCGTCCCAGGGTTTACCCTCTAAGTGTATTCTGCACCTAGTAAGGAAGCCTTATGTTCCCGACAAAGATCCTCTTGGTTGCGACGAACGCCTCCGACGAGACGTACCCGGCCGTAGATGCGGCGGTGGAGCTGGCGAACGGCACCGGCTCGGAGTTGCACGTGGTGTTCGTGGTGTCCACGGCACCGGAGTTGCCCTACCCCAAATTCACGGCGAAGGAGCGGTACGAGACCTTCGTGGAGCAGAAGCGTCTGGGCGGTCTCAGGCTTCTGGAGCATCAGGCAAGGCGCGTGGAGGAGCTCGGGGGGAGCGTGGCGGTCTCCCACTACAGGGAAGGAAACCCGGAGAGGGAGGTGGTCAAGCTCGGCAGGGAGATCGACGCCGGCCTGATCGTGATCGGCGGCCGGAGGCGGCCGTGGTTCATACGCATCTTCGGACCCGGCTTCTCCACCAGGGTCTTCCGCAAAGCGGACCGCCCGGTCCTCGTGGTCGGCAAGCGGGGATTGCAGGGTTCGGCCGTACCGAAGTAGCGAACGGCCAGCGGACGCGCTCCGCCCTCTCCGAGCGCGCCTTCTCCGAAGGTTCTCGTCGGGTGTTTTCTGGCCAAGCGTTGGTGCGGCGGGGACGGCCCGGCTGCACGGACCGGCGCTTTAGAATACGCACGACGATGAGCACAGAAGCCTTTTCAGCCGGCGGTACCTCGGGGTTACCCCGGCCTACTTCGACGCCCGCGCCGGCATCACGACTCGCGCTCAAGACCGACGTCGTCGTCATCGGGGCCGGCCAGGCCGGCCTGTCCTCGGCCTACCACCTCAAAAAGCGCGGGCTGGCGCCAGACCGGGAGTTCGTCGTGCTGGACGGGTCGCCGCGGGCGGGCGGCGCCTGGCAGTTCCGCTGGCCCTCGCTGAGGCTGAGCACCGTCAACCGCATCCACGACCTGCCCGGGATGCCCTTCTCCGAGGCCGTGGATACCGACGCCACGGAGGTGGAGGCGAGCGTCGCGGTGCCGCGGTACTTCGCGGCCTACGAGGAGGCTTGCGGCCTGCCCGTTTACCGGCCCGTGAAGGTCTCGGTCGTCTGCGAGCGCGGCGGGCGGTTGAGGATCGAGACCGACCGGGGCAACCTGTCGGCCCGCGGGGTGATCAACGCCACCGGCACGTGGGAGACCGCGTACGTCCCGGGGTATCCCGGCGCGGACCGGTTTACTGGCCAGCAGCTGCACACCAGGGATTACCGGACGGCCGAGGAGTTCGTCGGCCGGCACGTGATCGTCGTCGGCGGCGGCATCTCGGCGATACAGCTGCTCGACGAGGTCTCGCGCGTCACGACCACTACCTGGGTCACCAGGAGGCCGCCGCAGTTCCGCCCGGGCCCCTTCACCGCGGAGCGCGGCCGGGCCGCCGTGGCGATGGTCGAGGACCGGGTGCGCCGCGGCCTGCCGCCCGATTCCGTCGTCTCGGTGACGGGGCTGCCGATCACGCCCGCGATCGAGGACATGCAAACCCGGGGGGTGCTCAACCGGCTGCCGATGTTCGAGGAGATCCTCGAAGACGGCGTCCGCTGGCCCGACGGCACCGTCCTGCGCGCCGACGTCATCCTCTGGTGCACCGGCTTCCGAAGCTCCCTCGATCACTTGGCACCGCTCGTTCCACGCGAACCTGGCGGCGGCATAACCATGACCGGCAGATTGGCCACGCAGGTCGCAAGTGACCCCAGGGTCCATCTGGTCGGCTACGGCCCCTCGGCGTCCACCATCGGCGCGAACCGCGCCGGCGGCGCCGCGGCAAGGGAGTTGATGGCGACCCTCGGGCTCGGGTGACCTACTGGCCGAAGGCGCAACCGACCCCTGGCACCCCCCTCCCGACGCCGTCGAAGGTCCTCTTCCCCGGGTCTTCTGGGCGTCCATCCTTCGACGGCGCTAGACGGCCCAGTACCGTTGCATGGGGCCCCGGGGGCAGCTCGAAACCCGTCGGCACGGCGCCTTTAAGACCGGCGGTGAACGCCCGAGGCCGCCCGTCGGGGGCCGTACAGTTCTAGGAGAGGGCGGCGTCCATCGCGGCGACGTTCGGTTGTCGGCCGGTCCAGAGCCTCTGGGCCAGGACGCCCTGGTAGAGCAGCATCCGCTGGCCGGTGACGACGGTGGCGCCGCGTGCGCGGGCCTGCCGGACGAGCTCGGTCTCAGCGCCCGGGCGGTAGACCGCGTCGACGAGCGCCGTGCCTCCGTCCAGGTATTCGGGGGGGAGCGGCAGGGGGTCGTCGTCCCCCATACCTAAAGGCGTGGTGTTCACTATTATCGGGGCGCGGACGGTCCCGTCCAGCGCGCCGGTGGGGTGGACCTCGATCTCGGCCTGCTTGCCCGCTTCGCGCAGCTTGTCCGCAAGCGAGGTAGCGTGTTCCGGGTTGCGGTTGACGATGTGGAGCCCTCCGATGCCCTCGTCGCAGAACGCGGCGGCGATCGAGGCTGCGGCACCCCCCGAGCCCAGGAGTAGCACCCGGCGGCCCACGAGGGCGATGCCGGCCTCCCTGCACGCCTCGATCATGCCTGGACCGTCCGTGTTGAAGCCGCGCAGCTTCGGGCCCTCGATCACCACGGTGTTCACGGCGCCCGAGATCCGGGCCCCCTCGTCCAACCCGTCCACGAGCGGGACCATCGCCCGCTTGTGGGGCATGGTGACGTTGAAGCCCCGCAGCCCGAGCGCCGCAGCACCCCGGACCGCCGCGGGCAGGTCTTCCGCCCTCACGTTCAGGGCCACGTAGACGAAGTCCAGGCCTTCCGCAGCGAACGAAGCGTTGTGCATCGCCGGGCTCAGGCTGTGGCCGACGGGGTCCCCGATCAGGGCCAGCAGCTTCGTCTTTCCGCTGATCATTCCCGAACCCCCGCCGACTCGTCCGCCTCGTCCAACACGCCGCCCATCATAAACCCCACGCCGCCTCCGGTTTCGGGACGTACGAAAGCGGATGGGATCACCCCGATAACATCGGTCGGCGCGGAAGATCAGGACGCGACGAGCACCTCGCGCTGCGCTTCGTACAGTTCGCGGTACAGACCATGCGAGTTCAAGAGCTCTGCGTGCGTCCCGCGCTCGATAACCCGTCCACGGTCGAGGACCAGGATCTCGTCCACCTCCTCCATCCGCACGAGCCTGTGGGTGATGACGAGCGTGGACCTCTCGCGCACGAGGTCGTAGGCGGCCTCCAGCACCCCTGCCTCCGTCTCGGGGTCGAGGTTGGCGGTGGGCTCGTCGAGGACGAGGATGGGCGCGTCTTTGAGGAAGGCGCGGGCGATGGAGAGGCGCTGGCGCTCGCCGCCGGAGAGCCTGAGCCCCTGCTCGCCGAGGTGCGTGTCGAGACCGTTCGGGAGGCTTTCGGCCAGGTCTTGCAGTTGGGCGCGGGCGAGGGCCCGGCGCAGGTCTGCGTCTCCGGCCTCGGGGTTCGCCACGAGCAGGTTGCCGCGCAGGGTGTCGGTGAAGACGTGGGTGTCCTGGGAGACGACGGCCATAAGACCGCGCAGGCCGTCCTGGGCGAGGTCGCGGAGATCGTGGCCGCCGAGGGTGACGCGGCCCGAGGTCGGGTCCCGGAAGCGGAGGACGAGGTCGACCAGGGTGGACTTGCCGGCGCCGCTCGGGCCGACGACGGCGATCTTTTTCCCGGGTTCGAGGGTGAGGGAGACGTCATGCAGGACGGGCTGGATGCCGGGATCGTAGCGGAAGGTCACGTCCTCGAAGCGGAGGGTGCGGTCGGCGGGATTGGGAAGCGGGCTCTCGGGGTCCAAGACCTCGGGCTCGGCGTCGACCACTTCGAAGAGGCGCTCGCCTGCGCCCGTGGAGCGGCCGAGGAACTGGAATGCCTTGCCCAGAGGCTGGACGGCCTCGAAGCTGCCGAGCATCACGAGCGCCAGGAAGGCCAGGTACACGCCCCGTATCTCCCCGGCCGCCACGAGCGGTATCGCGAGGACGAGGACGGAGACGACGGCCAGGTTCATCATCAGGTCGCTCAATGAGTCCTGGAGCCCCGTGATAAACGCCATCTTCCGCTGCACCCGCCCGAGCCTGCGGTCGAGCTCGGCGACCTCGCGCCGCTCGCGGCCCTCTCGTCCGAAGGCGAGCAGGTCCTGCACGCCCCGGACGTCGTCCACGACCCTCGCGTTGAGCTCGGCCCGGAGTTCGAGTTGTTGGCGCCCGAGGCCGCGCGCCAGCCGCGTCACCAGGAGCGGGACGCCAACGCCCGTCGCGACGAGGAACGCCAGGGCGACGAGGGCCAGCATCGGGTCGAAGGCGTAGAAGATCAGGGAGGTGAGGAAGGTTATGATCGCGGCCACCGCGATGGGCGAGGAGATCCTGAGGTACAGGTTCTCTAGTTCCTCCACGTCCTTGATGACGCGCGAGAGCAGGTCGCCGGAGCGGTGGCGCAGGAGGCGGGCGGGCGCGAGGGGTTCGAGGCGCCCGTAGAACCAGGTCCTCATGTTCGCGAGCAGGCGGAAGGTCAGGTCGTGGGAGACCATGCGCTCGGCGTAGCGGGCGCCGGCCCTGGAGATGCCGAGGAGCCGGACAAAGTAGCTCGGCAGGACCAGGTAGCCCAGGAGCGGCACTATCGCGGCGGCCGAGATCACGTACGCCGCCACCGCCAGCAGCCCGACGTTCGAGGCGACCGTCGCCACCCCGAGCAGCACGGCGAGCCCCACCCGCGGCAGGTGCGGCCTCAGAAAACCGAGTAGCCGCAGAAACGTCTTCACGCCGGCACGCCCCTGTTGGCATCCACCAGGCGGGCATAGGGCCCGTCGCGGCGGACGAGCTCCTCGTGGGTGCCGACCTCCGCCAGCCGGCCCCCGTCGAGGACGGCGATCCGGTCGGCGCCGCGGACGGTGTTCAGGCGGTGGGCGACGACGAGGACGGTCCGGCCGCGGGTCAGGCGTTCGAGGGCGGCCCGGATCTCGCGCTCGCTCTCCGGGTCGAGGCTCGAGGTGGGCTCGTCCATGACGAGCAGCGGGGCGTCTTTGAGGAAGGCCCGGGCGATGGCCACCCTCTGGGCCTCCCCCCCGCTCAGGCGCGCCCCCCGCTCCCCGATCTGGGTCTCGTAGCCCTCCGGTAGCTCCCGGATAAAGGCCCCCGCGCCCGCAAGCTCCGCCGCCCACCGGACCTCCTCCTCCCTCGCCTCGGGACGGGCCATACGGATATTCTCCAGCACGCTCCCGTAGAACAGGTGCGGGCGCTGCGGGACGAGCGCCAGGCCCTCCCGCCACGCCTCGACCGCCAGCCCCGCGACGGGAACACCGTTCGCCAGGATCTCCCCATCCTGCGGGTCCAAGAAGCGCAGGAGCAGGTTGACGAGCGTGCTCTTGCCCGACCCGCTCCGCCCGACGAGCGCGGTCCTGGTGCCGGCCTCCAGGGTGAGCGAGAGGTCCGAGAGGGCGGGGCGGTCGCTCCCGGGGTACGCGTAGCCGACGCCGGAGAACTCGACGGTCGGGCCGCCGGGGGCGGGGGCAGCAGAGCCCGAGCCTCCGCCCGCCGGTAGTGGGGTGCTGAGGATCTCGAAGATCCTGTCCGCGGCGGCGCTCCCTTCCATGCCGGCGTGGCGGTGGGCGCCGAGCTCGCGCAGGGGTTTGTAGAACTCGGGGGCGAGCAGGAGGACTACGAAGGCCTCCTCGAACGGCATGCTGCCGGAGACCACGCGCACCCCGAGCGTCACCGCGACGAGGGCTATCGCCATGGCGGTCATGAACTCCAGCACCAGCCCCGACAGGAAGGCGTACTTGAGCACCCTCATCGTGCGCCCCCGGAACTCCTCCCCCGCCGCCGCGACCTTCTCCGCCTCGGCCCCGCTCCTCCCGAACATTTTGAGCGTCGGCAGCCCCTGCACCGCGTCCAGGAAGCTCGCCCCCAGCCGCGAGAGCGCCGTCCACTGGAGCTTCATGTGGTCCTCGGCGTAGCTGCCGACCAGGATCATCATTACCGGAATGACCGGCGCCGTCGCCAGCAGCAGCACCGCGCTCGACCGATCCAACGGAAAAACGTAGGCGACGATGAGCAGAGGAACCACGACGCTCAGGACCGTCTGCGGCAAGTAGCGGGCAAAGTAGGCGTCGAGCCTCTCGACCCCCTCCGTCGCCGTCGTCGCGAGCTCCCCGGTCCTCTCGCCTTTCGCGTGGGCCGGCCCCAGCCTCATCAAGTGCCCGAACAGCCGCCCCCTCAGCTCAGACTTCACCCGCACCGCCCCCCGCTGCGCCGTGACCTCCCGCGCCCACAACAGCGCCGAGCGCGCGACCGAGGCGACCAGCAGAAAAGAGAGCGGCGTCTTCACGTCCCCGAGGCCGCCCCCCTCGACGAACACCCGATTCACGACCGTCGCCAGGGACACCATCTGAAAGATCGTGGCGACGGCAACCAGCACCCCGATCCCGACCGTCGCGCCGAGAAAGAACCGCGCCGGCCGAACCTGCCGCAGCAGCTCCCTATTCACCCGCCGGTCCCCGTGTAAACGGAACCCTCAAAGCTGACGGCTGGTAGCTGACGGCTCTAATACCCCTCGTCCTCCAGCCGCACCTTGCCGCGGAACATGCGGTAGATGAGGACGAAGTAGACGATCGCGAACACGATGCCGATGCTCCACCAGATAATGCCGACCGCCTGGCCGTAGTCGGAGGAGGCGGCGTTCTGGATGGTCAGGCTGTTCTCGGGGTTCACGGCGGGCAGCACCCGCGGGTAGACGCCGAAGACGGTGCTGGCGAGCATGCCCAGGATAAAGGTGCCGGAGGAGAGGAAGGCGGGTTTGTCGCGTTCGGCGAAGCTGAAGAGGATCATGCCGACAAGGCCGGCGATGGCTATCACGGGCAGGACGAACCCGTAGGGCCTCTCCAAGAAGCCGTCGAACATCCACGGGCTCACCCAGAACGTGAACGGGGTGGCGACCAGGGTCAGGAGGAGGGTCACGATGGAGAAGGTGCGCGAGATCCTGTGCGACCGCCCGTTCAGCACGCCCTCGGTCTTCAGGGCTATCCAGTTCGCGCCGTGCGTGATCAGGGTGACCAGCGCGAGAAGACCTACGAGGATGGTGTAGGGGTCGAGGATGCCGGGGGTCTGGCTGAACGGGCTGAAGTTCGTCCACAGCGGCTGGAAAAAGTAGCCGTCCTCGTTAAGCGGGACGCCGCGCACGATGTTGCCTAAAGCCGCGCCGTAGAAGATGATCAGCAGCGAGCTCCCCAGAAAGAACATCCCGTCCCAGAACGAGGCCCAGATCGGGTCGTCTATGTGGGCGCGTAGCTCTATGGAGAGGCCCCGGATTATGAGGAGCCACAGCACGATTATCAGGGGGAGGTAGAAGCCGCTGAAGCCGGCGGCGTAGAGCAGGGGGAAGGCGAAGAACAGCGTGCCGCCGGCGGCGACGATCCAGACCTCGTTGCCGTCCCACACAGGACCTATGGCCCTGAGTATGGTGCGCCGCTCGCGGTCGTTCTTGGCGGCGACGAGGTGTATGGCGCCGGCGCCGAGGTCGAAGCCGTCCAGAAGGACGTAGACGGTGATCATGAACGCCACCGCCATGAACCAGAAGGTCTCCATGGGCTTCCCCTTTCTAGGCCGTCAGGCTCTCGGACGCTTCCAGGGTCTCCTCCTCGTGGTCGGGGCCGTGGTTGACCTCGCGCACCATGATGAGCACGTAGAGGAGGCCCATGATCAGGTACATCCCCATGAAGCCGATGAGCGTGAAGAGCACGCTGCCCGAGGAGACGAGCGGCGAGACGCCATCCTCCGTACGGAAGAGCCCGTAGGCGAGCCAGGGCTGGCGGCCGAGCTCCGCGCTGAACCAGCCTGCGATGTTCGCGATAAACGGGAAAGGCGTGGCGAGCATGATCGCCCACAGCATCGGCCTGAAGGTGTAGAGCCACCCCCGCCACAGCATGAACGCCGCAAGCACCGTTATGCCGATAAATATGGTCCCGAGCCCCACCATGACGTGGTAGGAGTAGTACAGCAGCGGGATGTTGTCCGGCCAGTTCTTCTGCGGAAACTCTTCGAGGGCCTTGACCTCGCCGCCGGCGGGGCCGTACATGAGCAGGCTCAGGCCGCCGGGCAGGACGAGGGGGTTGTCTATCTCGAGCGTCTCCATGTTCGGCTGCCCGACAAAGACCAGATCGGCCTGGTCGGAGGTCTTGAAATGCCCCTCCATCGCGGCGAGGGTCACGGGCTGGTGCTCGGCGACCTGGTCGCTGGAGAGGTGCCCGCTCGGGAAGAGCATCCAGATGCTCGCGATGACGCTGGTGATGACCCCGATCTTCAAGAAGATCCTGCCGTACTCCACGTCCCTGCCCGCCAGCAGATAGTAGGCGCCGAGCCCGGCCATCACGAAGGCCCCACAGACGACGGCCCCGCCCATGTTGTGGGCGTACTGCGCGAACATCCACGGGTTCAAGAGGACGGCCCAGTAGTCGTCGAGCTGTATGTTGCCGTTCTCCAGGACCCGGTAGCCGACCGGGTTCTGCATCCAGGAGTTGGTGGTAATGATGAAGTAACCGGACGCCCACGTCCCCACAAAGACCATTAGCGAGGAGAACCAGTGAACCCTCTGCCCGAACCTGCGCTCCCCGAACAGGAAGACCCCCACGAAGGCGCTCTCGAGGAAGAAGGCGAACGCGCCCTCCATCGCCAGAGTCTGGGCGATGATGTCGCCGGTAAACGCGGAGAACGCCGCCCAGTTGGTGCCGAACTGGAACTCCATCGGGATGCCGGTGACGACCCCGAAAACGAAGGTCACCGCGAAGATCTTGCCCCAGAACCGCGCGGACTTGTTGTACAGGTCGTTGCCGCTCCTCATGTAAATGCTCTTCAATACGAAGACGAGCAACGCGAGACCCATCGTGAACATGGGGAAGAGGTAATGGTAAGCTATGGTGAAGGCGAACTGCATGCGGGATACCGTCAGCGCGTCTTCCACAACCTACCTCCTCGGGATCTTTGTTCTGCCTGGCATCGTACTCTCCCCCCTGCCCACTCTGCGCGCCAAACTGTGTTTTCTTTCACTCAGGGATTGTGCCCGGCTGGGGACACAAGCGCGAGCGGCACCAAAGGCGCGGCCTCGATCTGCTCTCTAAGGCGTCAGCCGCCGTCCCCGAAGACCTTGCCGGAGACGTTCGCATCGTACGCGACGCCTTCGACGAGGTCGAGGACGACGCAGGGTTTTCCGCGATCCCCAGGTGGAGGTCAGGCGGTGGGGCGTCTTGTTTCCGCGCCCGGTCTTCCGGAGGGAGGCCTTGGGACGATGACCTCCAACCCGTGGGCGACCAGAAGCTCCACGTTCTTCTCCAGGGAGGCGTAATCTACGCTACCGGCTCCGCGAAAGGCGTCACGTTGATCGCGTGAACGATCCGAAGCCTCCCCGCAAGATCAGCGTAATCATCCATAACCCCCCCTGTGTTCCTCCGTAGTAACCTGCCCAGTGACCGCTGGTCCAAGCCTACCTCGCCTTTGAGGTGGGCAGGGACTCGGGAGCCACCCCCGCCTCATCCGACCTCGCTCAACTTGACCGGGCGTCCTTCCCGCATGGATAGGTCGGCCGCCACGGCCGTGCGCAGCGCCTCCAGCGCGTCGCGGGCCGTGCAAGGGTTCTCGGCGCGCCCCTGCACAACTTCTAGGAAGTGCCCGAGCTCGGCCCGGTAGGCGTCCGCGAACCGTGCAAGGAAGTCGGGGTAGGGCTGGCCCTCCCATGGTAGTGCCCCGGGCTCGACGGAGCGAAGCGGTGTACGGCTGTCGAGGCCAACGCTCACGCTGTCGCCCGAACCGAAGATTTCCGTGCGGACATCGTACCCCCAAGGGTCCTGACGGCCGCCGGTGAGGACCGCGACCACGCCGTCGGCCATCCTGATCAGTGCGGCCGCGGTGTCGACGTCGTCGTACTTCTCGAATACGTCGAACTCGCGTACGCTCCCTTGTGCGTATACCTCTTCTGCCTCGGTCCCGGTCAACCATCGCAGGATGTCCAGGTCGTGAATGAAGAGATCCTTGAATATGCCTCCGGACTGCGGGATGTACCCCTCGTGCGGCGGGGAGGGGTCGTGGGTAGCCAAGCGCAGCGAATAGAGCGTACCGATGGTATGGTCGTCTATCAGGCGCTTCGCCTCCTTGTAACCGGCGTCGAAGCGCCTCTGGAAACCCATCTGCAGAACCGACTCGGAGGCCTCCACCCGGTCCACCACGGCCACGGTCTCCTCGCGGTCTATCGCTATTGGCTTCTCGCAGAACACCGGTAGACCGGCGTCGAGACAGGAGCCGATCAGCGCGGCGTGCTCCGTCGTCGCGGCAGCGATCACCGCGGCGTCGAGCCCGGCCCCGATCACCCCTTCGACCGTCGCATGCTGCCCACCGACCTCCTCCGCCACCGTCGCTGCCCGTGCGGCATCCACATCGCCGATCAACAAGACGTCGACATCGGGGTGCTCGGCGAGCGTCCTGGCATGGAACGCGCCTATGCGGCCGGCCCCCAGCAATCCAATGTTCACGATGCAACTCTCCTTCCGTAACTCTTACCGACTACACTCGACCCACGCACCGGCACGGATGGTGCGCTGTCTGCCCGAACCAGTCCTCCGCGAGTGCCTCTTGAGTGGTCCTGGCGCGCCGGCTTCGACAACCTGGCCGTTATCCTAGTTGGCCGGCTCTAGGACGTACACCCGCAGGCTCTTCGGCAGGGTATCCGACGTGAGCTCCACCTCCAGAGCTCCTACGTTCACCACCCCTTCCTCCGGGTAGCGGGAGGTAAGCACTCGGACGGGAAGGATGTCCCCGTCCACCCTTAGCCTCGGTATCTTGTCCACGTGCATGGGAACCACCACACGCGGGCCAATGTTCTCTATGGCCCGCTCGAGGTCATCGAGCTCGAGCGTCGGCGGTCCCGGTCAATGCCAGCAAGATATCGACCCTGCCCCGCAGCCGGGCGAGCTGCTCCCCGGTCAGGGGGTTACTCAGGTCCCCGAGGTGCAAGATGCTCACTCCCCCAACTCGAAGCGGTACATGGCGTTCTCGACCGGATCTTCTTTGTGCTTCACGCTCGCCTATCCCGCCGTCTTGATTCCCTTCTCACAACGGTATAACGTTTGATATATGAAAGCAAGATCTGAGGGAAGGGACGGATCCAAGGTGCAAGGTCCACTGGGCCGGTGGGTCGCCGAACGCATCAAGGATGACATTTTCCGAGGTCGGCTCCTGCCACGGGAGCCTTTGGTGGAAGCCGAGTTGTCCGGCGCCTACGGCATCTCCAAGACGCCGGTACGGGAGGCCTTGTCGTCGCTGGCTCGAGGGGGTTGATGGACCTCGAGCCGTTTCGCGGCGCGCAGGTTCGTAACTTGACTACTGACGACGTGCGGGAGATATACAAGATGCGCGTGTTGCTGGAACCGTTCGCCTTGGAGAAGGCAGTGCCTCGCATGGACGAAAACGACCGAGGGTTGCTCCGTTC
>DASYWA010000132.1:0-7540 GCA_035936475.1 Rubrobacter sp.
CCGCCAGCCTCGTAGAAGAAGGCCAGAGAACCTACAATGGAAGAACCCTGACGCCCACGTCCGAAACGCGCCGCGTCAAACAAGCTGATGGCTGAAAGCTGACAGCGCCGACCGAAGGGAGGCCCCCATGCTCACCATCCACCACCTCTACGCCGACATGATGAACCTCTACGGGGACCGGGGGAACGTGATCTCGATCCGCAAGCGTTGCGAGTGGCGTGGGATCCCGGTCGAGGTGGTGGACGTGGGGCTCGGGGAGAGGGTTCGGCCGACGGGACGCGACCTCTTCCTCTTCGGCGGGGGGCAGGACCGCGAGCAGGCCCTGCTGGCGGACGACCTCTCGGGCTCCAAGGGGGCCGACCTACGGGCCATAGTGGAAGACGGCGGCGTGATCCTCGGCGTCTGCGGCGGGTACCAGTTGATGGGCCACCACTACGAGACCCCCGAGGGCGAGAAGCTGCCGGGCGTCGGCATCTTCGACCTCCACACCGAGCCGCGCAAGCCCGACGAGGCGCGCCTGATCGGGAACGTCCTCGTCGACGTCCCGGCCCCCGAGACCGCTGAAGAGCGCAACATCGTCGGCTTCGAGAACCACGGCGGCCGGACCTACCTCGGCGACTGCGAACCGCTCGGCAGGGTCGTCGCCGGCTTCGGCAACAACGGCAAGGACGGCACCGAAGGCGCCCGCCGCCTCAACGCCTACGGCACCTACCTCCACGGCTCCCTTCTGCCGAAGAACCCCTGGCTCACCGACCAACTCATCCTGAACGCCCTGCGCCGCGCCGACGTCTCCTTCGAGTTGGAGCCGCTGGAAGACTCGATGGAGCGCCGTGCGTTCGAGTCCATGGCCAAGCGGTTGGTCGGAGAGCGCTAGAAGCTCTCCACGGAGGGCCTGAGGTCGAGCTCGAGCGTCCAGGCCGTCGAATCCTGCAGGTGCAGCTGCCAGTAGGTCTCGGCGATGGCGTCGGGGGAGAGCATGGTGTGGTCCTCGCGGTCGGGGGAAGTCTCCCGGAGCCTGGGGGTGTCGATCTGGCCGTCTATGATGGCGTGGGCGACGTGTATCCCCTGCGGCCCGAACTCGCGGGCCATGCTCTGGGCGAGCGCCCGCAAACCGAACTTGCCCACCGCGAGCGCCGAAAAGCGGGCGCCACCGCGCAGGGCGGCCGTCGCGCCGGTGAGGAGGACCGTGCCGCGGCCGGCCTCGACCATGGCGGGGAGCACCTGTTGGGCGGCGTAGAAGGCGCCGGCGCAGTTTGCCTTGAAGCACTCGTCGAACTTCTCGGGGGAGAGGTCCAGGATGCCGCCCATCTGGAAGGCGCCGGCGTTATAGACGAAGACCTCGGGGTTTCCGAGGGTGTCCCGTACCTCCTCGAATGCCGCGGCGACGGAGGCCGGGTCGGTAGCGTCGGCGGAGACGGGTAGCGCCGAGCCTCCCGCGTCCTGTATCTGCCCCCGTACGCCGGCGACGCTCTCTTCGCGGCGGGCCATGAGGGCCACGGCGAAGCCCTCGCGGGCGAAGCGGCGGGCCACGGCCGCCCCCAGGCCAGGTCCCACTCCGAGTATCGCGGCCGTCTTACCGTTCATGCGTTGCTCCTCTCTGTCCGATCTGCGTCCAACCTGAGGCCGATCTCGAAGCCGAAGTCCTCGACGAGCGCGGCGCCGGCTTCGTCTTGGGCGGAGTACCTCACCCGCGTAGGCCCCGGCGGGCGAGGACCCAGAGCCAGGTCTCCCCGGCCTTTCCCGTGCCTCCGCCGGCGCGCGGCTCGGCGTGGATGACGTCGAAGCCGGCCCGGCGCAGCATCGTCACGTTTGTCTGCGCGTCGTAGTGGCTCCAGCGCATCGGGGCTCCCCAGCCCTCCCAGTCGCCGTCCTCGCCCTCGAAATCCGTCAGGGTGAGCGTTGCCAGGAAGAGGCCGCCGGGTCCCAGCCAGCGGTGAATCTTCTCCAGCAACGCCGGGTGTTCCTCCCTCGGCACGTGGATGACGGAGTGGAACGCGACGACGGCGCCGAAGGTTTTGGGCCCGAAGTCCAGCTTCGTCATGTCCGCCTTCAGGAAGGTAGCGCCGGGGACGAGCCTGCGGGCGAGGCCCAACTGCCTCTCCGAGAGGTCCACGCCGGTTACGGAGAAGCCCCGCTGCGCGAGCCAGAGCGTCGCCGGGATACCCGCCCCGCAGCCGAGGTCCAGAACTCCCGTGCCGGGCGGGAGGTCCCGGGCCATCTCCTCGAGCGCGGAGAAGACCAGCGGGTCTTGCGGGTCTTTGGTGGCGAGGTACCGATCGGCCACGCGGTCGTAGCCCCTCTCGACCAGCTCCCGGTGGGGGTCGTTCAACGGGCGGTGACGCCGCCGTCCACGATCATGCACGCGCCGATGACGGAGGCCGACTCGTCGGCGGCCAGGTAGGCGGCCATAGCCGCGATCTCCTCCGGCGAGACGAGCCGGCCGTGGGGCTGGCGGGCCCGCATGTTGGCCCTTGCTTCCTCGGGGTCGTCGTAGCCGCTGGTTATGCGCGCCACCCACGGAGTGTCCACGGTCCCCGGAGCGATGCAGTTGACCCTGACGCCCTCGCCGACGTGGTCGATGGCCGAGGCGCGGGTCATGGAATAGATGGCGCCCTTGGCCGCCGAGTAGACGGCGCGGTCCACGAGGCCGATGAGCGCCGCCACGGACGACATGTTTATGACGGAGCCCCCGCCGGAGTTCTTTATGGCCGGGATCGCGTGCTTCATGCCGAGGAAGGTGCCCCGCACGCAGACGTCCATCACGCGGTCGTACTCTTCTTCCGTGGTGGTGACGGCCGTCCCGGCCACGCCGACGCCCGCGTTGTTGACCATCACGTCGAGGCCGCCCCACTCGGAGACCGCCCGGCCGACGAGCGCCTCGAAGTCCGCGTCCCGCGTCACGTCGGTCTTGTGGACGAGGGACTCGCCCTCCAGCTCTGCGGCGACGCCCCCGGCGGCTTCCTCGTCTACGTCGGCGAGGACGACGCGGGCGCCCTCGGAGGACAGGCGCAGGGCTATGGCCCGGCCGATCCCGTTCCCCGCGCCCGTGACTATGACCCTCTTGCCCTCGAGACGATCCATCCTGCCCCCGAATCCTGAACGGTGTGAGCGGCCAGTATAATGACGCCCGCGCCGGCGGCGCAAACTACGCGATCTCCCGGGAAAGGAGCACCGATGAACCCTTACGCGGATTGGATCCAGGGCCTCCCCCAGGTCGATACCCCCTTCGAGGGCCTCGAAGGACGCATGATCGCCGGCCCCCACGGCCAGACGGTCTTTTTCCGCGCCGAGGAAGAGTTCGAGGTGCCCCCGCATGCCCACGGCGCCCAGTGGGGCATCGTCGTGGCCGGAACCCTCCACCTGACCGTCGACGGCCGGGCAGGCACCTACGGTCCCGGCGAGACCTACGACATACCCGCCGGCGCCGAACACTCCGCCCGCCTGGAGGCCGGCACCTCGGTGATAGACGTCTTCCAGGACCCCGACCGCTACCAGGCCCGGTAGCGGTCCGACCCGAAAAGGCCCGTTCCGCGGGCAGGTCCCTGGCGCCCGGCGTTGGGGTTTCAGCCCCCCTGATGGCGGCGAGGCCTTCGCCCAGGGCCCGGGTGTAGATCCAGAGGTCCCCAGTAGGCGACGCACCGGAAGCCGCGGCCTAGCTGCCCGTGGGCCGCGGCCCCGGCAGGCCCCCAGGAAGCGGTCGACAGCGCGCGGTTAGCCCCCGCGACGTCCGCGCGAGTCGGGGGTCCGGTGTACTTTTTTGTCGGGTATGAGAGAGAGGACGAGGTAGGGACATGACCCACCGGGTGTACGTGGACGGTCCGATACACGGGGAGGCTCTGGGCCTGCTTCGGGATGCGGTGGAGGTCGTTCCGAGTTTCGGGGTCGGGGCCGTAGAGATGGGGGCGGCGCTGCCGAAGGTGGATGCCGTCCTCGTGCGCACCGCGAGGTTGGGGGCGCAGGACATCGGCCGGGCGCGGTCGCTGCGGGTCATCGCGCGCCACGGCGTCGGCGTAGACAACATCGCCGTGGAGGCCGCGGCGAGGCGGGGGATACCCGTCCTGATCACGCCCGGCGCGAACCTCCGGTCGGTCGCCGAGCACGTCTTCGCCCTGGCTCTGGCCGTTGGCCGAAACCTGCCCCGCGCGGACCGCTACGTCCGAGAAGGACGCTTCGCCGCGCGCGACGGCCTGCTGGGCCGCGAGCTCTTCGGAGCCAGCCTCGGGATTGTCGGCCTCGGGCGCATCGGCGCGGAGGTGGCCCGCATGGCCACAGGAGGCTTCGGGATGCGGGTGCTCGGCCACGATCCCTTTCTCTCCCCGGACGGCATCCGCGCGGCGGGCGCCGAGCCCGCGGGGTCGCTGCCAGACCTGCTCGGCGCCTGCGACCTCGTCACCGTGCACGTCCCGCTCTCTGAGGCCACCCGGGGCCTGCTCGGCCGCCGAGAACTGACCTCGATGCGGCCCGGATCCGTCCTGATCCAGACCTCCCGCGGCGGGGTGGTCGACGAGGAGGCGCTGACCGGGGCGCTACGCTCCGGGCCCCTGGCTGCGGCCGGCATCGACGTGTTCGAGAACGAGCCGCCACCGGACGACCACCCCTTCTTCTCGCTGGACAACGTGGTCCTTACCCCCCATACGGCCGCCCTCACCGAACAGGCCATGCGCCGGATGGCCCTCGACGCTGCGCGGGGCATCCTGGACGTCCTGGCGGGCGCGGACCCCCACAACCCACCGGAAGGCGCCGCCTGGCAGGTCTTCGACCCCGGTCCCGCCACCGCCCCCTGAAGGGCAACCGCCCCAGACACCGGCGTCCCGCAGGCGTCGCGGGGTTGACCGGGGTTGCCGACGTTGCTACATTGCGCGGCGAGATTGTATGACCACTTGCGCGATATGCGCGCATGGGGCGAGAGGGGAAGAGGCGGAGGGTGGCACAGGGCGCCGGTTCGGGTGGTGGCGGGGTGGCGAGGAGCAGGTTGATCCCGAGGGGGCACCCGATCTCCTGGTGGATGGACTCCATCCCGGAGGCGGCCTCGTCTGGCATGGGCCTCATGATCGGGATAGCCTTCGGCGTCTCGGCGTTTATCTCCTCTATCGCGGCGGGCTTCGTGATCGACACCTTCGGCTACACGGCGAACTACATCTTCCTCGCCATCCCGTGCTTTCTGGTCCTGATTCCGATAAGCTTTATGCGCGAGACGGTCGTGACCGGCGGGGCGACGGCGGAACGATAGGGGGCGCCGTGACGGAGGAGATGACATCCTCGCCTTTCGACGGCCACGACTGGGTGGACCTCTCCCACACCCTGGAGGAGGGCATCCCGGCGTGGCCGACCCACGCCCGCTTCTCCAGCACCCCCTACGAGTCCCAGGCCCTCGGGGACGTGGCGACCCACCACGGCCTCACCATCGGCGAGCACACCGGCACCCACATGGACGCCCCGCTCCACTTCGTCCCCGAGGGACCCGCCCACTACGGCACGGACGAGATCCCGCTGGGGCGGCTCGCCGGACGCGCCGCCACGATACGGGCCACGGACCTCGGGACGGGCGATCTGCTGTGCGCGGAACGCATCCGGGCGTGGGAGAGGGAACACGGGCCCATAGAGCGGGGAGACCGCGTCCTCGTCCGCTACGGCTGGGACGAGCGCTGGGCCATCGGACCGGCCGGACGGCGCTTTTTGGAGGGCTGGCCCGGTCTCTCGGGCGGGGCCGCGGAGTACCTGGTCGGAAAGGGCGTAGCACTCGTCGGGTGCGACACGCTGGCGGTGGACGCCGCCGGCTCGGAGGAGAACCCGGCGCACCACGCCCTGCTCGGCAACCAGGTATACGTCGTCGAGAACTTGAAGAACCTCGGAAGCCTGCCGCCCTTCTGCCTGTTCGTGGCCCTGCCGCTAAAGATAAGGCGCGGGTCCGGCTCACCGGTACGGGCGGTGGCGCTCGTTCGACGCTGAGGTGCGCGCGGCGGCGGCGAAAGTAGAATGATTGTGGGCATGGCTCGCGACGGAGAGGTGGGAGCATGAGAGGGATCGTCTGGCACGGCCCGGAACGGATGTCCGTCGAGGAGGTGGCTGCCCCTCAGGTAGAACCCGGGATGGTCGTCGTCCGCCCGGAGGCGACCGGCATCTGCGGGTCGGAGGTAGAGGGCTACCTCGGAAAGATGGGCAACCGCACCCCGCCCCTGGTGATGGGCCACGAGTTCGCCGGCACCATCACGGAGATCGGGGAAGGGGCGGACGCCGACCTCCTCGGCCGGACGGTGGCGGTCAACCCCCTCTCCTCGGACGGGACGTGCCCCCTATGCCGGGCCGGGCTCACGAACCTCTGCCCTAACCGGACGCTCGTGGGCATCCACTCGCCGGGCGGCTTCGCGGAGTACACCCTGGCACCGGCCGCGAACGTCTACCCGCTGCCGGAAGGCGTCGACGCCCGAACCGGCGCCCTGGCCGAACCGCTGGCAAACGGCGTCCACGCCTCCAGGCTCGGGACGGCGGGCGGCCACCCGGTAGAGCGCGCGGTGGTGATCGGCGCCGGCACCATCGGCCTGATGTGCCTGCAGGCAGCCGTGCTGGACGGTATCCCGGAAGTCCGCGCCGTCGAACCCCACGAAGGACGGCGCGACCAGGCGCTCGTGCTCGGGGCAACGTCCGCCCACGCCTCCGCCCGGGAGGCCGTGCGGGCCCTCGAAGGCGCCACCGAAGGGCTCGGCGCCGACCTCGTCATCGACGCCGTGGGCGCCGAGGTAACGCGGCGGGCGGCCCTGGACCTCCTGCGCCCTGGCGGACGGGCGGTGTTTATCGGGCTGCACGACGACGACTCGACGCTGGGTTTTCACGGCGTGGTGCGGGGCCAGATCGGCCTCCAGGGCTCATACGCCTATACCGCCGAGGACTTCGAGCAGGCGCTCTCGTGGCTCGTCGAGGGCAGGGCCGGCATCGGGGAGCTGCCGCCGGTGCTGCCGCTCGAGGAGGGGCCCGGCGCCTTCGCGGACCTCGTCCGCGGCCCTTCGGCCCAGATAAAGGTGTTCCTCTCGGGAATGGAGGCCTAGATGCAAGACTCGACGCTCTCGGGCAAGACGGCGGTCGTGGTCGGGGCTAGCAGCGGCATCGGCCTCGCCACCGCCAACCTGCTCTCGGATTCGGGGGCCACGGTCCACGCCGCCGCCCGGCGCAAGGACGCTATAGAGGAGGGCGCCGAAGGGCGCGCCATCACGGCCCACGAGCTTGACATCTCGGACGAGGCCTCCGTCAGGCGCACGCTCGGAGGGATCGGAGATTCCGACGGCATAGACGTGCTGGTCGTGGCGGCCGGGATGAACTTCCCGGAGCGGCGACTGGAGCAGCTCACGGGCGAGAGCTGGGACGCCATGATCTCCGTGAACCTCTCCGGCGCGTTCTACGCCGTCCACGCCGCCCTCCCGTACCTGCGCGCCTCCCAGGGCCTCGCCGTCCTCGTCAGCAGCGTCTCCGGCTCCTGGCCCGACGCCTCCGGTCCCGCCTACCAGGCCTCCAAGGCCGGCATGACGGAGCTCGCCCACGCCGCCGG
>DASYWA010000133.1:0-1866 GCA_035936475.1 Rubrobacter sp.
GCCGACGCTCAACGCGTCGGTCATAAACGGTGGGGTCAAAGTGAACGTCGTGCCCGACGAGTGCAGGTTACAGATCGACATCCGCACGGTGCCAGCCCAGGACCACGGCGAGATCCTCGGCGTGATCGAGCGTCGCCTCGAGTCCTTCCGACAGACCCTCCAAGATTTCGACTGCGGGGTGACCGTTTTGTCGGAGCGGTTGCCGGTGAACACCTCTGCGCAAGAGAGGCTTGCCCGGGTCGCCGAAGACATCCGCAAGGAGGTGTACGGCGCCCCGTCCTCGCGCGTTGCGGCCCCGTACTACACGGACGCCTCGGTGCTGGTCGAAGCGCGCCCGGATCTGCCGGTCGTGGTCTGCGGTCCGGGAGACGATCGTCTGGCTCATCAACCGAACGAGTGGGTCAGCAAGGAAGCCTTCGAAGGATCCATATCTTTCTACGAACGACTGGCAACGGCGTACTTCCGCTAGTGCTCCCGCGGGAGCCAGGGTGATCGCGAGGGAAATTCACGAGCGCCGCCAGCGACCGCTGGTAGGGTGCCGCACCCCTGGCGGCGCGCTAACGCCCGGTCAGCAGCTCGGCGCACTCCTCGAGGCTGGCGCAGTCGCACCGCAGGGCCTCCGCGAGCAGGGCCCTCATCTGCCCCAGCCGCGCCATGAGCCCATCCACCTCCTCCAGCTTCCGTGAGGCCAGCGAGCGCCAGCGCTCCGAAGCGCCCACCTCGTCGGGGAAGCCGTGGAGGAGCGCGCGGATCTCGGCGATGGTCAGCCCGGCCCTCTTGGCGGCCTCGACCAGGGCCAACCTCCGCAACACCTCGGGCCCGTAGCGCCGTTTGCCGCCTACCCGCCCGGGCTCCGGCAGCAGCCCCGCCCTCTCGTAGTAGCGGATCGCCGAAGCGCTGATGCCCGCCCGGCGGGCCACCTCGCCGATGGCCAACGTCTCCACAAGAAACCTCCCTCTTGACTTAAAGTGCGCTTCAAGTTGTACGCTCGGAGAGCTAAAGGTGCAAGCGTCCGTCCGGCGGAAAAAGGAGGCCACACGTGGACGCCGAAAAGGGAAGTCCTTCGCGCGAGTCGCGCGAGCTGCCGGTAGTCTGCGAGCTCTCAGGCGCCGGGCTCAGGGAGCGTCGGGAGGAGCTCTTGCGGGAGTTGTTCTCCGGGTGCGAGGGGACCAGGGAGCTCGACGACGGCTACGAGTTTATCTTCCCGGGAGGGGAAAATTGGGCCGAGAAGCTTTTCCGCTTCGTCGTCTCCGAGAGGAGGTGCTGCCGCTTCTTCGCCTTCGAGCTCCTCTTCGAGACCGACGGCGGCCCGATCTCGCTACGGGTGCGCGGCCCCGAGGGGACCAAGGAGTTCATCGGGGCGGGGCTGGCGGGACCGGATGGCGAGTAGGGACCCGGGGTCCTTGCCCGGTGGCCTCGACGCGCTCGTGATCGGCGGCGGGCGGGGCTCTCGTTCGCCATCCTGGAGGCCGGAGAGGGACCGGGCGGCTCGTGGCCGGGCTACCACGACGGCCTGACCCGGGACCGGTTGTGCGGACCAGCAACCGACCAGGAAGTCCCGAGACGTGCCGTACGAGCAGATTGCGCGGCTGCCGGACAACGCGAAGAACGACCTGCCCGAGCAGGTCCGGGCGGCGGGAGGGAGGTGAAGCGCCATCCGTTCCTCGGTGGCTGCCTCCGGGCACGCCGAGACCGTCGGGGTAGGCCATCACATCGTCAGGCCAAGACCATCAGGGCTCCGGCCCGGATCGTGGTATGATGAACATGCAGTCAGAGACGTGGGTTTTATGGTGACCGAGGCGCCGCCCTCCACGGGAGGAGCGGCTTTTTTATTGCGGTGGAGCCCCCAGAAAGAAAGGTGGGCTC
>DASYWA010000134.1:0-32714 GCA_035936475.1 Rubrobacter sp.
CACGTCGAGATGGGTGCAGAGTCGGACGTAGCCGGGCTTGCCGGGGGTGGCGAGGACGCCCTCGCGGGCGAGCGCTTCGAGGAGCTCTCCCGGCCTCTCCACCTCGACGAGCACCAGGTTCGTCTCGGGCGTTGCCACCTCGTATCCGACCTCCCTCAACCTATCGGCGAGGGTGCGGGCTCGTTCGTGGTCTTCGGCGAGCCGTTCCTGGTGGTTCTCGAACGCGTAGAGGGAGGCGGCGGCAATGACGCCCGCCTGGCGCATGCCGCCCCCAAAGGCCTTGCGGGCGCGGCGGGCTTCGTGAATGGCCTCCTCGGTTCCGGCGAGCAGGGAGCCCACGGGGGCGCCGAGGCCCTTGGAGGAGCAGACGGAGACGGTGTCCGCGTGCTCGCACCACTCACGGGCCGGGATGCCGGTCGCGGCCTGGGCGTTGAAGAGCCTGGCGCCGTCGAGGTGGACCTTCAGGCCGCCCTCCCGCGCCACGCTGGCAGCGGCGGCGAAGTCTTCCAGCGGGTAGACCTTGCCGCCGGCGGTGTTGTGGGTGTTCTCCAGGCAGAGCAGGCGCGAGCGCGGGAAGTGGACGTTCTCGGGCCGGATCGCCTTGCGGACGGTCTCGGGGTCGAGGATGCCGCCCTCGCCGGGGAGGGTGCGCAGCTGGACGCCGGAGAGCAGGGCCGGGGCGCCGCCCTCGTAGACGAAGACGTGGGCGCCCTCGTGGATCAGGACCTCCTCGGCCCTGCCGGTGTTGACGTAGACCCCGATCTGGTTGGTCATCGTCCCCGACGGCGCGTAGATGGCCGCCTCCTTGCCGAGCAGGTCCGCTACGTACTCCTCCAGCCGGTTGACGGTCGGGTCCTCCCCGAAGACGTCGTCCCCCAAGGGCGCCTCCATCATGGCCCGCCGCATGCCCTCCGTCGGCCGCGTTACCGTGTCGCTGCGAAGATCTATCACTGGCTACCTCCGTTGTTGCTCTCTCCGATTACCCGCATCGTCGTCGCAAAGTGGACTTTGGCCACCTTCGCGAGGCCGTCTTCTCCCCGCTCGCGCACGACGCGCCGGCCCGCGTCGAGGACGTGCGTCGCCCCGAGCGGCAGCCGGAAGCCGACCTCCTCCGACAGACGGTCCACCTCGTCCAACTGCCGCGCCCGCGCCAGGATCGAAGCCGCGGCCACCGCCGCGTCGTCCTCGGCCCGCGGACGCACGTCGAGGCGCACCCCGGGCGGCACCGAAGGCGCCAGCCGCGAGTGGGCGGACTTCGCGTACTGGTCCACCACTACTAGCTCCACCTCGTCCTTGAGTTTACGGATGATCTCGGCGTCCACCTCGCCGAGCAGATCGTTGACGTTGCCGGCGGCCCCGCGCCTGGCCTCGTACTCTTCGGGCCCGAGCACCACGACGCGGACGTTATCCGGCCCGGCGGCATCCAGGATGCGCTCCGCCATCGGCCGCGCGCCGAGAACGCCGACGGTCTTCGAGTCCCTGACCCCGATCTCCCGCAGTTCCGCCGCCATCTCCCCGCCGGTCACGCGCACGCCGGCGACGACCAGGGGGCCGAAGTAGTCGCCCTTGCCGGCCTCGTCGATCCCGAGCCGCGGGGTCGCGTCCAGCGCGGGCCTCGGCCCCGCTGCGGCCTTCCGAATCCCCCCTCCTCCTGCCTTGCCTTCACCCGTCCGCCAGCCTTCGAGCACCTCCATCAACCTTGAAGCTTTACCTCCGGTAGACACCTTACCCGTGCGGTAGACGTTCAGCTTGGCAGTCTCGCCGTCGCGGACGACGTCGTACTGGGTGCCGTGGTCTATGGGTCGGCTGGCGGCGACGGCGGCGCCTTCGGCGTCGAGGAGGCGGCGCAGGCCCGTTGGTATGTCGTTGGGGGCGCTCAACGGACCTCGAAGCCCGTCAGGTCGCCCTGGGCCGGTTCGTGGTCGACGTCGACGTTCTCGACGGACGCTTGCGGGGGTCCCTGCCCGCACCACCGGACCATCTCCTCGACGTCCTCCTTCGGGCCTTCGAAGACGGCTTCCACGTCGCCATCCGGCGTGTTCTTAACGTAGCCTAAGAGGCCAAGCTCTTGCGCCTTCTCGCGGGTCGAGTCGCGGAAAAACACGCCCTGCACCCGGCCGCTTATGCGGACGCGCGCCCTCGTGCGGTCGTCCTGTTGCACGCGTTCTACCTCCAGGAGAGTAGGGGCCACATGAGTCTAACCCGTGTTTGGGCGGTACAGGCCGATATGCTAGCCTAGAGCGGCTATGGAGGCACGGGGGCGGACCGCGACCGGCGAATCGGGGGAGAAGGGCACCGGCGGGGTGCTTCTCACCCTGGTCGTCCCGACGCGCAACGAGGCGGGCAACGTCGCTGAGCTCGTCCGAAAGTTGCGCGAGGGGCTCGCCGGTGTGGAGTACAGGATCGTCTTCGTGGACGACTCGATGGACGGCACGCCCGGTGTGATCCGGGGCCTCGCCGAAGAGGACGGGCGCGTGATGCTCGTCCACCGCGAGGGCGCCGAGAGGGAGGGCGGCCTCTCGACGGCGGTGACCACGGGGATGGAGATCTTCTCCGGGGAGAGCGAGTTCACCTGCGTTATGGACGCCGACCTGCAGCACCCGCCCGAGAAGGTGCGCGAGATGCTCGAGGTCGCCCGTTCGGGCGGCGCTGACGTGGTGGTGGCGAGCCGCTACGCCAAGGGCGGCAGCTACGAGGGTCTCTCGGGGTGGGCGCGGCGGGCGGTCTCTTTGGGGAGCAAGTCCCTGGCCAGGGTCGTCTTCAAGGAGGCCCGCAAGACCACCGATCCCATGACGGGCTTTTTCCTTGTGCGCAACGAGGCCATCTCCGGCATCCAGTTCCGCCCCACGGGGTTCAAGGTGCTGCTGGAGATCCTCGTCTGCGCGCCGGAGTTGCGCGTCGCGGAGGTACCCTTCGGGTTCAGGGCCCGCAACGCCGGGGTCTCCAAGGCCAGCCTGAGGCAGGGCCTCGAGTACCTGACGCACATACTGAGCCTCTTCTGGTACGTGCCTTCGGCGGGGCGGTTCTGGAAGTTCGCTATGGTCGGGGCCTCGGGCGTGGTGGTCAACAGCCTCGTGCTCGTCACGCTGGCCGAGGTCTTCGACGCCCACAAGGTCATAGCCTGGATGTTCGCCGTCGGCCTCTCTATCCTGAGCAACTTCCTCCTCAACAACGCCTTCACCTGGCGCGACGTCCGGCACTCGAGCCGCATCCACTTCCTGCTGCGCGGCGCTTTGGCCTACCCCGTCGCCGTCCTCGGCATCGGAGCGAACTTCGCCGTCTTCTACCCGCTGCTCAAGTACGTCTCGGCCGAGTTCCCGTTCTACGTGATCTTCAACTTCCTCGGCATCCTGGCCGCGACGGCGGTCAACTTCGCCCTCTCCTCGCGGCTCGTCTTCAAGCCCTCGCTGCCCGAGAGCCTCAACCCCGACGCGCCCCCGAAGCAAATCGCCGAGGAGGTTCGCCGGGAGCTCAAGGCCGACCGCGTCCTCCTCGTTACCGCCCCCGACCTCTCCCCCCTCGGCGGGGACCCCGGGGACCTCGCGCCGGCGGAGCGGGGCGTGATACGGCTCGTCACCGAAACGGCCCAGCCCACCCTCACGGTCACCGGCCCCCGACGCCTCCCTCAGGCCCGCACCAACGCCCGCTGGGCCAACTCCCTGGCCGTCCCCATCCTCGACGGCGGCCACCCCGTCGGCGTCGTCTACGCCACCCGCCGCTCGACCGAACCCTTCACCGAAGAAGACCTGCACTGGCTCACCGCCTACACCAGCACGGCTTCGCCACTCTTCGAGTAGCTTCGCAGCACGCTCCGGCTTCGCCTCCGCTCGTCAGCCCGCTCCAGCCTCCGGCTTCCGCTCTCAGCACGTTTCGGCCTGGGCCTCACTTTCAGCGGTCAGCTTTTTGGCGGTGCGGGGCTCGCCCGGTTTCGATCGCCTTGCGGTTATGGAAGGAGATGCGGGTATCCTCTGGCCTTTCCCGGTGCGCGGGCGGGTTTCCGACGCCCCTACGGGGCCCGTGTGGCGGACGACCGACTCGGGTCCTCGCCGCGGGACGTTGGGACGTCACGATCCGGCCTCGGACGCCGGTCGAACGATACCCTGCTAACGGGCTGAGAGCAGCCGCAAGGCTGCGGGCTGAAAGTCCTCGAAGCGGACGGGCTGAAAGCGGAGGCGAAGCCGTAGCGGGCTGAAACCTTTAAACCGGGCGTCCCGGCGACGGTGCGCCCGAACGCCCGAACCGATTCCTCCTCCCAAGGAATCGCGAGCCGGGCCCTACCACCCCTCCCTGCCGGTAGAGCCCTTGATGTTCCCCGTCTCTCGACCCAAGCTTTAAACCGAGCCCCTGGCCGCGGGGTCCATCCGCCAGGATTATTAGCACCCCTCCCGGCGCCGCGCAACGCTCTCAAATCCCTGTACCCAAGCGGATAATTTCGCGACATCGTCCCCGACGCACGACATGTCCCCGCCGCCCCGGCAACCGGCACAAGATGT
This sequence comes from Rubrobacter sp., assembly GCA_035936475.1. Taxonomy (GTDB): domain Bacteria; phylum Actinomycetota; class Rubrobacteria; order Rubrobacterales; family Rubrobacteraceae; genus Rubrobacter_D. Next base: position 4,494 of record DASYWA010000134.1, read on the forward strand.
TGAGTCTGAACCAAAACGAGAATCTTTGTCTCTCACGGTATAAAGTACAAGTACAGGTTTATGCTAGTCAAAGGTGGCCGTTCGGTCGTGGTGCTCGCGGGCGGACCGGGGCGGAGATTTTCAGGGCGTAGCGCCGTTCTCTGGCGACGGCCCTGAAGCCGGCGGTACGGAGGATGGGGCCCGAGGAGGCGGTGTTGGCCTTGGCGAGGGCCAGGGTGGCGCCCATGGCGTGGGCGTGGCGGCACCTCTCCATTACCAGGACGCGGTAGGCCCCGCGTCCCCTGTGCTCGGCGCGCGTTCCGGCGCCCCACAGGCGGACCGTCTCGCCCGCCACCTCTGCGCCGGCGGTGGCGACGGTCTCCCGTTCTTCGCCTCCGGATACCTGGATACAGGCCAGGTACCGGAGGACGAGCGAATCGTCCTGCGGGCCGGGGCGCTCCCGCCTCCCGCGGCCTTCGAGCTTCGAGATTCCCTGCAGGTAGACGCGCGTGTCCCGTTCATCCCGGGTCGTACCCTTCAAGACCTCGGCCTCCACGCCATTCGCTCGGCGAAGGTCGGTCTCGTCCCTGACGAGCCGGGTGTCGACGCCGGCGGGGACGCGCAACGCGGGAAGCTTAGGCTCCGGGTCCGCGCCCAACTCGAAGGCGAGGACGTCGAGGTCTTCCGTCCTCTCGAAGCCGTATCGTGGGAGGAGGTCGTCCATAGAAGGCGGGGATACGCCGTCGCCCGTGTGCCAGACGAGACGCGTCCCGCCGGCGGCCCGCGCCTCTTCGATGGTCCGAAGGATCAGGGCCTCGGCGGCCCCTGAAAGGCCCGGACGTGAGCGCCACACGCGGCTCGTGCCCCGCGGCGCGGGCGGGTGGACCAGCAGGCGCTCGGCGTCCTCGACGAGGACGCTGGAGGACGGGACGTGCACCCAGCGTTCGGACTCCCGGAGTATGGCTTCGTCGGTCCAGGGGCCTCTCGCTCGGCCTTGCCGGTGGCGGGTCAAGGGCGGGGCCCATCCGAGCCGGGCGGTGTCGCGGAGAAGACGAGCGTGTTGCGGAGTGTGCCGTCCTTGCCGAGGGCGTCGTTGCGCAGCTCCCCCTCCAGGCGGAAGCCGGCGCGTTCGGCGACCCTCGCGCTCGGGCGGTTCAGCGGGTCGCACCGGATCTCGACGCGCTTCGCCCCCAGAGCGTCGAAGGCGAAGGCCGCTATGCCGCGGACCGCCTCGGTCGTGTAGCCTCGGCCCGAGAGACGGGTGCGGCACCAGTAGCCGATCTCGAACTTCGGCACCTCCCAGTCGATGCGGTGCAGCCCGCTGCTCCCGACGAGCGTCCCGGTCCCCTTCAGGTAGAGGTGCATCCGGAGCTCGGTCCTCTCCAGAAAGCGAACCCGCGCCGCCCGAGCGCTGGCCTCGGAGTCATCGACCGTCCCATGCTCCTTGGCCCAGGGCATCCACGGGAGCAGCTCGTCCATCGACTCCCTAACAGCGGCGTACAGCTCCGGCCCGTCGCCGGGCATGGGAGACCGGATCAGGAGCCGCCCCGTCTCGAAGACCTCCGGAAAATCCCTCAATATCGGTGGCCGCAAAACCCGACCTCCCTGTCGCCTCGACAGAGCATACACCCGAAAGAGCCCCGCCGAACGGGAGAACCGGGGCAAGCGGCGGCGGGATGGTTCGGGCCGCGAATCTGGGGCAGAATACCCTTATCGTGCGGTTCTTGGTCTGGGACTTCGACGGGACGCTCGGGTACCGCGTGGGGCGCTGGTCCTCCGCGCTGCACTCCGTGCTGGAGGAAGCGATACCGGACCCCGACCGCACGCAGGAGGCCCTGAACGCGCAACTTCGGACGGGCTTTCCCTGGCACACCCCCGAGGTCCCGCACCCGCAACTGTCCTCACCCGACTCGTGGTGGAACGCGCTCTTGCCCGTCTTCGTGCGGGCCTTCGAGGCCGGTGGAGTGGGCCCGCCCGCCTCGCTGGTGCTGGCGGGCAAGGTCCGTGAAGCTTACGTGGACCCGCGCCACTGGCGGCTCTTCGACGACGCGGTCCCCATCTTGCGGGATCTCTCCTCGCGGGGTTGGACGCACCTGATCCTCTCGAACCACGTCCCGGAACTGCCAGAGATCCTCCGCGCGCTCGGGCTCGAGGACCACATCCTCCAAGTTTTCAACTCCGCCGAGAGCGGCTACGAGAAACCGCACCCGCGGGCCTTCGACGGCGTGCTGGAGATCGTCGCCGGCGCCGAGGCCGCGTGGATGGTGGGCGATAACCCGGAGGCGGACATCCGGGGCGCAGAAGCCGTGGGCCTGCCCGCGATCCTCGTCCGCGGCCCAAAGCGCGGCACCCGATACCACCGCGAAGACCTTTACGGGGTGTTAGACGTCGTAGAGATCGCTCAGCCGTAAAACCACGAACCGTCCCGAGCATAGATCCACGTCGCCACCGGGTACCGAGTCGGCGTCCACGACCCTCTCGGGAGGCTTTTCTTGATGCCTGAAACCTGATGCCCGTAGCCTGTAAGAAGCGGCGCTTTATACTATGGGCATGAGGCCCGTGTGTTTTCTGAGCGATTTCGGCCTTGCCGACGACTTCGTCGGGACGTGCAAGGGCGTGATGCTCGGCATTGCCCCAGGTTTGGCGATCGTAGACCTGACCCACGACGTGCGGGGCTTCGCGGTCGAAGCCGGGGCGGAGATCCTGGAGCACGCCACCCGCTACATGCCCCACGATGCCGTCTACCTCGCCATCGTGGACCCGGGCGTCGGCACGGAGCGCCGGGGGCTGGCCCTAAGAACCGAGCGGGACGCGCTGCTCGTCGGCCCCGACAACGGCCTGCTCGTCCGGGCGGCCGACTCTCTGGGCGGCATCGCGGAGGCGGTAGCGCTCGACAACCCCGACTACCACATCCACCCGGTCTCGAACACCTTCCACGGCCGCGACGTCTTCTCCCCGGCCGCCGCCCACCTCGCGGCGGGCGCCCCCCCGACACAGCTAGGCGAGCGGGTGTCTCCCGACTCCCTGGTGCGCCTCGAGGAGCCGGAAGGCGCCGAAGGCCCCGGCGAGACGCTGGAGGCCGGGATCATCTCCATAGACCGCTTCGGGAACGCGAGGCTCTCGCTTGCCTACGATAGCTTGGGCCTGGAATACGGCGATTGGCTGCGGGTGGATGCCGGAGACGGACATATGTCCGTTAGATACGTCGAGACCTTCGGGGCCTCCAAGGCGGGCGAGTTGGTGCTCGTGCCGGACTCCCACTGGCGGCTGAGCCTCTCGATCAACAGGGGCAACGCTTCCCAGGCGCTAGCCCTGAAGCTCGGGGACCGGGTCCGGCTGCTGCGCGCGAAGGAACCCGATGGCGCCGGCGCCTGATCGACCTCCGCATAACCGCGCAGGGTCTCCCCTCTCGTCGCGGGAGCGGGGCCTGATGGTACGGGCGTCCGCGCTGCGCCCCATGAACGTCGTCGTCCTTGCGATAGGGCTCGTCTTCTTTGTGGCGACGTTCACGTGGTGGGCGCTGCCGCTCACCCTGGTTACGTACGCGGCCCTGGTTGCCCTTGGGATCGGGGACCCGATCCTCCAGCAGCGCATCCTCGGGCGGGAGGGGCCGGAGGCCCTGCAGGCGCGCGAGCTCTCCCCCGAGCGGCGGGCGCGATGGCTTCCCCGCGGCGAGACCCGGGAGAAGGTCGACGCCGCACTCGCGGAGTATCGCAAGGTCGTGGCCGCAATAGCGGCCTCCGACGACGTAACCCGGGCCGTCCTCGAAGACGCCGTGCCCAGGCTGCACGCCGCCGCCGACCGCCTCGTCGACGTCGCGCTCCAGAGGGAGAAGGCGGCGGAGACCGTCAGGGATCTGCGCGGCAAGTCTGGTTCCGGTGCCGGATCCAGGTCCCAGAACCTCCAAAAACTGGAGGAGCGCATAGACGAGGCGGACGCGGAGATCTCCGCGACCTCAGGGGAGATGCTCGACCTGCGGGCGAAGGTGGTCAGGGTCTCCATAGACGCGAACAACGCCCAGCGGGCCAACGACCTCAACGCCTCGCTCGACGGGCTAAACGCCCGCCTCGAAGCCCTCGGCGACATCGCATCCCCCGAGATCAAGGGCAGATAACCCCAAAGATGCGAGACGGGTCGTCATTGATCCACCTCCAGAGCGCAATAACGGCCCTAGGAGGGTAGCCGCGAGGGACGAGGCACTCGTCCTCGGACGAAATGACCGCGCCCCGGTGTTCCGCTCGCTAAGGTGGCGTGGCTGCCCACGTGCGCTTCGCCAGGGCGGAGATCTCCTCGGTGCGCCTCTCCAGCGCCCCCCGGAGCCCGTCTGGCCGGCGCACGACGAAAGGGCAGTCGAGCCCGGTCAGGTCGCGCATGCGCGCAGGTACCGGCCCGCTCGACGATCAGGGCCTTAGCGGGGGCTCGAACCGGCGGCATGAGAGGAGAGGTCGGCCCGTCGGTGGATCGTCCCGTCCCGAAAGGAGGGGCGGCTGGAGAGCGACCCGCGGCCGGTTTGCGTAGGGAGAAGGTGGTACGAGGACTTCGGCTAGGCCGAACTCGCCCTCCAGCCGCGGTCGTTGTTCTCGCCTTCGACAGGCTCGGGCTGGGGCGTCGGGCGATGCACGGGCACGCCGCTAAGCTCCTGCCTAGACTCTTCGACCGAGACCAGGGAGTCCTGGAACCAGTCCTCGAGCTGGCCCATCACGCGGTCCCTGTAGACCTCGGAGCCGCTAGAGACCTCTTCGGCGTAGCGCTCGGCGCCGTCGATGATCTCGCCCGCCCGCCGGTCCGCCCTGCGGCAGAGCTCGGTCTCGGGCACCAGGGCGTTCGCCCTGTGGTGGGCCTCTTCTACGATGCGCCGGCCTTCCTCTTCGGCCGCGGCCACCATGACCCCGCACTCCCGACGTAGCGCCTCGGCCTCTGCCAACTCGCGGGGCAACGAAGCCCTCAGCTCGTCGAGCATCACGAGCAGGTCCGACCGATCCACGACCGCCCGTCCCTTGCGCATAGGCACACCCGAGGCATCCTGAACGATCGCCTCCAACTCGTCCAAAACCCCGCTTATGTACTGCATGTCTTCTCTCATGGGGGCAACCCTAGCATGCCCCTTACGGCTACGCCAGCCTTTCTGAAAGTATTTTTTGATGCTCACCTTCATTCTGAGGTCTAATTTGATCTTAAGGTTAAGTGCAAGCCTTTCACGCTGCTTGACGGGTCCCTCGGGCGGCCGGGGCGTTGGGCCTCTACGCCTTACAATGGCGCTTTGTGGAGTTATCCACAGAGGACAAAGGATGCCGATAAGGTTCAACCGCTTCCCTAGCAGGGGGTGAAGTCGGCGTGCAGGGCCCCGTTTCGGAGGTGGGAGGGCGTGGGATCCGTAACCCGGACGCGGGCGTCCGGGAGGGAGGGGAATACGTCGCCGGACAGGACTACAAATCGCGTCCGAGCGCCCCTCGACCGCTCGGGCGGGCGGCGTATTCGGTGCGGAGAAGGTCCGTCGCCGCCGACCGGGCCGCGGATGCTCAGGGGGTGGGGGCCCACGTGCCGCGCTTTTGGGAAGGGACGTGCGGGGGGCCGCCGTCGGGGGTTTGCGGGTCAGATCTGGCGGTTGGCCAACCCGGCGGTGATCGTGGCGAAGATCATGGGCACCACGGCGAGCGGGTTGGCGGTTCCTTGCAGGAGGCCGGGCCCAAGCACCACGAGGAAAGGGACGGCGGTGGCGACGACGGAGACCGCCATCGCCACGGGCCCGCCGTTGCGGCCTCCGGCGCGGTAGATCAGGGTCCCCGCCCCGTAGCCCGCGGCGGCCGAGATGAGCCAGGTGAACGGCAGCTGGAAGAGCAGGAAGGCGACGAAGGGGACGCCGACGGCGGAGATCCCGACCCCGGCCAGCAGGGTCTTTATTACCTGGTTGCCCTTCATGACGCCGGCCCTGGCGCCGCGCGGGAGCCTGGCGTCGTCGGGACACTTTATGCCGACCTCGGTCTGGCGCATGCACTCCGTGCAGATCGGCCGCCCGCAGGTGGCGCATGAGACGCGCGTCTCTCTTTTCGGGTGCCGGTAGCAGTGCATGGGTTCGGCCATCAGCGTCCCTTCCGGTTCTGGCGGGCGCGCGCCAGCTCGCCGCGGGGCATCAGGACGATCTCCCGCTTGTAGCTCTGGTGTATCTCGGCGACGTCCCGGCGGTGCTCTATCTCCTGCCTCCTGAGCTCTTCCCGCAGGAGGCGGTTCTCCGTCGCGAGCCTGGCGACGCGGCCTTCGAGGTCGAGCACGGTCTTGACCCCAGCCAGGTTCATCCCCATCTCTTGGGTGAGTTGCTGGATGCGGCGGCCGAGCTCGACGTCCTCCTGCGAGTACAGGCGCGTGTTCTTGATGCTCTTGCGCGGGCAGAGCAGGCCCTTCTGCTCGTACATCCTCAAGGTCTGCGGGTGGACGCCGATAAGCTCCGAGGCGATCCCGATCATGTACAGCGGGCGCTTGCGCAGGCTCACGACCCGACCCTCCTGAACAACTCGGCCCGCACGTCCTCGTCCCGCTCCTCGGCGAGCGCCTCCAGGATCTCGCGCTCCCGACGGCGGAGCTTCTTCGGGACCACGACCCCGACACGCACGATGAGATCCCCACGCTCGGCCCCGCCCCGCCTGGCCCTGGGCGCCCCGGCCCCCCTGACCTTGAACTGCTTCCCGTTCTGGGTGCCGGCCGGTATCTTGAGCCTGACGGTCCCGCCCCCGGGCTTCGGGGCCTCGACCTCGGCACCGAGCGCCGCCTCGACGAAGCTCACCGGCACCGAGACGACGAAGTCGTCGCCTTTCCTCTTGAAGACGGGATGCTCCTCGACCTTCGTTACCACAAAGAGGTCCCCCGCCGGCCCGCCGTTCCTCCCGGCACCCCCCCTACCGGGCACCCTAACCTTCATCCCATCCCTGGCACCCGCCGGTATCCTTACCTTGACCTGCTTCACACCGCGCGTCTTCCCGTTGCCCCGACACCTCGGGCACGGCGTCTCCACGATGGAGCCAACGCCCCCGCACCGGGAACACGCCGTCGACAGCGCGAACAAACCCTGGTCCCGGCTCTGCGTCCCGCGCCCCCCGCACTGCGGGCACGTCCGCGGCGAGGTGCCTGGCGCCGCCCCGCTCCCCCCGCAGTCCCCGCAGGCCTCCTCCACGGGCACCCCAACCCGCGTCGTCACGCCCTCAAGCGCGTCCTTGAACTTCAACCTGACGCTTACTGTAACGTCTTCGCCTTTGGGGGAGGTCTGCCGGCCGCGCGCGTTGGCGGTCGCCTGCCCGAACACGTCGCCCAGGTTGCCGAAGCCGCCGAAAAGGTCCGAGAGGTCGGAGAAGTTAGTGAAATCCGCGCCCGCCGTCGAGCCCTGCCCGGCGGCGTTCCCGGCCCCGAAGAACTGGCGCGGTCCTTCGTCGTACTCCCGGCGTTTCTCGGGGTTGGAGAGGATCTCGTAGGCCTGCTGGATGCCCTTGAAACGCTCCTCGGCGCCCTCGTCGCCGGGGTTCGCGTCGGGGTGGTACTTGCGCGCCAAGCGGCGGTAGGAGCGCCGGATCTCATCCTGCGAAGCCCCCTTGGATACCTCGAGAACCTTGTAGAGATCCTTCGTCTCCATACGCTATACCTGTTTCGCAACCACAACCTTCGCAGGACGGATCGCCCTGCCGTTGAGCAGGTAGCCCCTCTGGAAGGTCTGGAGTACGGTCCCCTCTTCGTATTCTTCAGAGGGCTGGCCCATGACGGCCTCGTGGACGTTCGGGTCGAAGGGCTGGCCGTCTGAGGCGACGGGAAGGAGGCCCTCGTTGGCGAGCACGTCGGCCAGCTGCCCGCGGGTGGCCTGGACGCCCTCGCGGATGTCCCCCTCGGACTCAAGAGCGCGGTCCAGGTTGTCCAGGACCGGAAGTAGCTCCTGCACCAGCTTCTCGGAGGCGGAATCGAGGAGCCTGGCCCTCTCGCGCTCCTGGCGCTTGCGGGAGTTGTCGAACTCGGCCTTGAGGCGCCGCAGGGAGTCCAGGTACTGGTCCCGCTCCCTGCTCACGGCCTCCAACTCCGCCAGCGGCACGGAGGGCTCTTCGAGTACGGCCTCATCGGCCGGGTCGTCCGTCTCGTCCACGGCGCCCGTCTCATCGACGATGTCCGGGTCGGAGGGGGAGCCCTGGACCTCCTCTAGGGGCTCCCCCTCCGGTGCCGCGTCACCGGGCACGTTCGGGTCGCGCCTCTGCTCTTCCCCGGCCAACTTAGCGGCGCTCCCCGTCCTGCTGGTCCTCGTCCTCGACGACCTCGGCATCCTCGACCAGGTCGTCCGTATCGGTGGCCTCTGAGGAGGCCGACTGCTGCTGCTCCTGGGCCTGGCTGTAGAGGGCCTCCGAAAGCTTGTGGGAGGCGGTGACGAGGGCCTCCTGCTTGGTCTTGATCTCCTCGACGTCCCCGCCAGCGAGGGCCTCCTTGGCCTCCTTGATGGCCTGCTCGATCTCGAGTTTAGTGTTCGGGTCGACCTTGCCGTCCACGTCCTTCAGCGAACGCTCGACGGAGTATACGAGGTTGTCCGCGTTGTTTCGGACGTCCGCCTCCTCCTTGCGGCGCTTATCTTCCTCGGCGTGAGCCTCGGCGTCCCGCATCATCTGCTGGATCTCCGAGTCCGAGAGGCCGCCGGAGGCCGTGATCGTGATCCTCTGCTCCTTGCCAGTACCTAGGTCCTTGGCCCCGACGTTCACGATGCCGTTCGCGTCGATGTCGAAGGCGACCTCGATCTGCGGCACGCCCCTCGGCGCCGGCGGGATGCCGACGAGCTGGAAGTTCCCGATAAGCTTGTTGTAGGCAGCTATCTCGCGCTCGCCCTGGTACACCTTGATCTCGACCGAGTTCTGGTTGTCGTCCGCGGTGGTGAAAGTCTCACCCTTGCGCGTAGGTATAGTCGTGTTCCGCTCGATGAGCTTGGTGAAGACGCCGCCCTTGGTCTCGATGCCCAAAGAGAGGGGCGTAACGTCCAAGAGCAGGACGTCCTTGACCTCTCCGGCGAGCACGCCGGCCTGGATGGCGGCGCCGATGGCGACGACCTCGTCCGGGTTGATGCCCCTGTGGGGCTCCTTGCCCGAGATCTCTTTGACCTTCTCCTGGACGGCGGGGATGCGCGTGGAGCCGCCGACGAGGATCACCTGGTCCACCTGGCCCTGCTGCAGCCCGGCGTCGCTCATCGCCTGCCTAACCGGTCCGGCCGTCCCCTCCACGAGGTCGGCGGTCAGGTTGTTGAACTGCGCGCGGCTGAGCGTCAGGTCCATGTGCTTCGGCCCGTTCTGGTCCGCGGTGATGAACGGGAGGTTGATCGAGGTGCTCGTCGTCGAAGAGAGCTCCTTTTTGGCCTTCTCGGCGGCCTCGACTAGCCGCTGGGCGGCCATCTTGTCCTTGGAGAGGTCTATGCCCTCGGACTTCTTGAACTCGGCGACCATCCACTCGACGATCTTGGCGTCGAAGTCGTCGCCGCCGAGGTGGTTGTTGCCGCTGGTGGCCTTGACCTCGAAGACGCCCTCGCCGAGCTCCAGGATGGAGACGTCGAAGGTGCCGCCGCCGAGATCGAAGATGAGGATGGTCTGGTCTTCTTCCTTGTCCATACCGTACGCCAGGGCCGCGGCGGTCGGCTCGTTGATGATCCTCTTGACGTTCAGGCCCGCGATGCGCCCCGCGTCCTTGGTCGCCTGGCGCTGGGCGTCCTCGAAGTACGCCGGCACGGTGATGACCGCGTCGGTCACCTCCTCGCCGAGGTAGTCTTCGGCGTCCTTCTTGAGCTTCTGGAGGGTCATCGCGCTGATCTCCGGCGCCGAGTAGCTCTTCTCGCCCACCTTGACCTGGATGTCCCCGCCCGGGCCGGACTCCACCTCGTACCCTACGCGCCCGGCCTCGGTCTTGACGTCGCTAAAACGGCGGCCCATGAAGCGCTTGATCGAGTAGATCGTGCGGTCCGGGTTCGTCACCGCCTGCCGCCTGGCGAGCTGGCCGACGAGCCGGTCCCCGCTCCTCTTGTCGAACGCCACCACGGAAGGCGTCGTGCGCTCCCCCTCGGCGTTGGTGATGACCGTGGGATCGCCCCCCTCCAGCACCGCCACGCAACTGTTCGTCGTCCCAAGGTCTATGCCTATGCTCTTGCCCATGCGCCTGCCTCCCGCAATACAGAGTTATCTGAGTTGTCGCTAGTATAAAATCTTAGTACCCTACCTTCAAGTTTCTATACGATGGTCGGCGTCGCGACGAGGCTACAGGAAGGTTGCGGCATAGGGTAGGATAACCTGACCCTTGTGGGGGCGAATCTGGAGGTTTCTGGAGGCTTGGACGAGACTATATTGCTGGTCGACGACGACGCGGCGCTCTTGGAGGTGACCTCCATCGTGCTGGCGTCCGAGGGTTACCGGGTGGTCACGGCGGAGGACGGTACGGAGGCGCTCAGGGCGCTGGAGGGCGAGGACCTCGACCTCGTGGTCCTGGACATCATGCTGCCGAGGATGAGCGGGTTTGAGGTTCTGAAGAAGATGCGGGAGTCGAGCGACGTCCCCGTGGTGTTGCTCACGGCCAAGAGCCAGTCCGTGGACAAGGTGGTGGGGCTCGAGCTCGGGGCCGACGACTACATAACCAAGCCCTTCGACACCAAGGAGTTGCTCGCCAGGATCAAGGCCATATTGAGGCGGTTCGGGCGGAAGGGGCGGGGCCGGGAGGGGATGTTGCGGCTCGGGCCGCTGGAGCTCGATCCCGGGGCGTACACCGTGAGCCGGGACGGTAGGCCGCTGGAGCTCACGCCGACCGAGTTCAAGATACTGGCGTTGTTGATGCGGCGGCCGGGGCAGGCCTTCACGCGGGCCCAGATAAGCGAGGCGGTCTCGACGGGCTCGCACTACCTCGCCAGCCGCTACATAGACGTCCACATAAGCCGGCTGCGGGCCAAGGTCGAGGGCGACCCGTCGCGGCCGGAGATCATACAGACCGTGCCGAGCGTAGGTTACCGGGCCGCCCGGCCCGGATAGGGGAAGGGCGACATAGCAAAGAAAGGAAAGAGAAGGGGCCTGCTGCCCCCGGTGAGCTTCCGGGCCAGGATCTTTGTCGCGCTCGTCGGCATCTCCTCGGTGGCGATCCTCATCATCGGGCTGGTCCTCTACTCGTTCTCGCAGAACCAGCTCGTGAGGGCGGAGAAGACGCTGCTCGAGCAGCGCTCCCGGACGGCGAACGCCGGGGCGCAGGACTTCCTCGAATCCCTCCGCGATCCTGAGGACCAGAGCCTCCCCCCCGCCGAGAGCTACGCCGAACCGCTCGTGACGACGGTCGCCGACCCGACGGGCCTCGGGGTAGTCTACGTCGGGGCCGGGGGCGAGCCGCTGGCCGCCCGGGACGGCTTCGGTAACCCGGTCGACCCGGGCGCGGAGCTCAAGAAACTGAGCCTCGCGGAGGAAACGATCGAGGAGGCCTCCCGCTCCACGGGGGGCGAGGGGAGGCTGGTCTGGAGCGAGGGCCGCTCGGGCTACGTAGCGGTGTGGCCGCTTGTAGGAAGGGAAGGAACCGTCAGGGGGACCATGGTCTACGACGTTCCGAGGGACGAGATCGAGGAGACCCTCTCCTACCTGCGCTACGGCATCGTCGGGGCCATCCTGACGAGCGTGCTGCTCGCGGCGGCGGCGAGCCTGCTTCTGGCCCGCCAGCTCACGCGCCCGCTCTCCGAGACCAGGGACGCGGCGATACGGGTGGCCTCCGGGGACTACGCGGCCGAGGTTCCCGTCAAGGGGAGGGACGAGCTCGGCGAGCTCGCCCGGGCCTTCAACTACATGGCCGAGGAGATAGAGCACTACGTCGGGGAGATCCAGGAGCAGAAGAGCCGCCTGGAGGCCGTGCTGGAGGCCTCCCCGGAGGCGGTCGTCGCCACCGACGCGGCCGAGAGGGTGACGATGGTCAACCCGGCGGCGGCCCGAATGCTCGGCGTCCGGCGTTCGGACCAGGGTCGACCCCTCGACGAGCTGGGGACGCCTGAGGGCGTCGTCCGGTGCGTCCGGGAGGCCGCCGCTAACGGGGTCGCCGTGAGGGAGGTCGAGTTCGGGGAGAAGACCTTCTGGGCCTACGCCGCCAGGATGGACCGGCGGGAGACCAACGGGTCCGGGAAGGACGCCGGCATCATCCTCGCCGTCAGGGACATAACCGAGCACCGCTCGCTGGAGAGGGCGAAGACGGCTTTCGTCTCGGACTTCTCCCACGAGCTCCGGACGCCGCTCACGACCATCCAGAGCGCCGTCGGCCTGCTGGAGCGGGCGCGGGAGAGGCTCGACCCGCTGGAGCACCGCGCCCTGGAGCTCGCCGAGGGGGAGCTCGCGCGCATCCGGGCCATGGTCGAGGAGCTGATGACCCTGGCCCAGATGGACTCGTGGAAGTACCAGCTGGAGGTCGGCCCCGCGGATCTGGGGGAGGTGATCCGGACCGCCATGAGGTCGGTGGAGACCAAGGCCCAGCGCTTCGGCATCGAGGTGTACTTCGAGGAGGAGGCCGAGCACCGCTGCGTCTGCGACGTCCAGAAGCTCTACCAGGTCTTCCTCAACCTGCTGGACAACGCCATCAAGTACTCAGACCCCGGCGACCGGGTGGACATCTCCGTGGAGGACGCCCCTTCCTGGATAACCGTCCGCATACGCGACACGGGCATCGGCATCCCGGAAGAGGACCTCGACCAGCTCTTCGGGCGCTTCTACAGGGTGAACAAGGACCGCTCGCGCGCGACCGGGGGGAGCGGGCTAGGCCTCGCCATAAGCAAGCAGATAGTCAATATGCACGGCGGCGACATCTCCGTGGAGAGCGAGGTCGGCCGGGGCTCGACCTTCCTGGTCCAGCTGCCGACGGAGCCGATCTCCCGCTCGTCGAGCTATGCGATGTAGGCCCTCGCCCGCGCGCGGCCTCCTCGTCGCGGCCTGCGCGAGCGTCCTGCTTGCCGGCTGCACGCGCCCGGCGGATGAGGAGCTCATCAAGCCCCTGCCGCCCGCCGAGGGTCGGGTGAACCCCGGCCTCGGACCGGAGACCCGGCCGCTGAGTTCGGGGCCGGGGTACAAGGGCTCGCCGAGCTGGTCCCCGGGCGGGGAGAGGGTGGCCTTCATAGTGGACGGCTACGTGGTGGACAGGACCGTGGACGGTGAGCGGCTCACGCGCTGGACCACCAAGGACTTTGTCGCCGCGGAGGCGGAGTGGACCGCCGACGGGGCCCTGACCGTGCTCGGCGGCGCGAGGGTCGTGGAAGGGGGCCCCGGCGCCGTCTACCGGACGGACCCGGAAGAAGAAGGCTCCCTCGGCGTGGAGGAGATCTTGGAAGGGGTCCTCGCCATGACGCCGGGGCCCGAGCGCGAAGACGTGATCCTGGCCCTAAAGGCGGGGGCCGGCGAGAGCGCGATCTCGCTGCTGCGCGCCGGCCGGATGGAGCGGGTCTACACCGGGACGGTGCCGGGCACGGTGACCGGCGCCTCCCCCTCGCCGGACGGGAACAGCGTCGCGCTGGCGGTCCGCGCTCCGGGGGAAGGTTCCTCGGGCGAGCTGCACGTCTTCGACCTCCGCAGCGGGAAGGCACGCAAGATCTCCGAGCTCGAAGACGACCGGGGTATCCTCGGCGCCCCGCAGTGGACGGACAGCGGCATCTACTTCGTGGCCGGCGCGATGTCCCCGCCGGAGGACGACGGCGAGCCCCTCTACGACCTGTACCGGATGGCGCCGGAGCCCGGTAAGCCGGAGCCCGCCCCCGGGGTGGGCGAGGACTTCGTCGCCGGCGGCATCCGCGTCTCGCCCGATGGCGACAGGCTCGCCGTGGTCGGCCGCCTCAACCCCAAGTCCCCCCTCAACCTCTACGTCCTCGTTCCGGCGACGGGGAAACTGGACGCCGTGACCACCAACGAGGACATGGAGATAAAGACCGGGCCCGACGACCTGGCCTGGTCCCCCGCAGGCACGAGCGTCGCCATCGTGGCCCGCGGCGCCTCGGCCGGGGAACCCGAGGTGCGCGCGGCCCCCGCCGACGAGCTTCTCGACGCCTTCTACAACCTCTACGAGGTCCCGGTCGTGACCCCCACGACGCCGGAGATCTCGCCGTGAGGGAAGCGGCGCTCTGGGCGACGGCCGCGGCGCTGGCCTTCCTTATAGCGGCCGGGGCTTTCCTGGTGCTGGCCAACCTCGCTACGGGCCCCCTGGCGGAGTACCTGCCGGCCACGCCGGCGCGCGGTAAAGCGGGCCCCGCCCTGGACCTGGACCTGAACAGGAGCCGGCTCGCCTCCCTAAAATCGGCGCCGGACCAGGAGCTGCTGCTCACCGTGGAGAACGCCGGCGGCAGCGGTTTCTCGACCGTGAACCTCACCCTGAAATCGTCCTCGGGGGACACCGCCGACCCCCGCTCCCACTACTACCAACAGACGCTGCAGAACCTGGAACCGGGCGAGAGCGTCGAAGTGAGCTTCCTCCTCGACCTCTCCGGTACAACGCAAGCGCCGGACGCCCCGACCACCACCGACGAAAGGTCGGAGATACTCGAGATCCGGGCCACCACCCCCGAGGGCGTCTCGGTGGTAAGAACCGCGATACTGCCGCTCTAGCACACTTCGGCCTGCTCCGCAAGCCTCGCTCTCAGCCTGTCAGCTTTCTCGACCGTTCGGGCTCGCCCGGTTCAGATCGACCAGCGTTTGTGGGCGGAGGCGGCGGTCCTCTCCTGCCTTTGTCCGGTCGCGTCTGGTATTCGGGTAACGCCGACGCAAAGCTGAAAGCCGCCGCGGGCGGCGGGCTGAGGGCCCTCGAAGAGGACGTGCCGAGGGGCGCGACGCGCCGGGCTGACTAGCGGAGGCCGCAGGCCGGAGCGTGCTACCCCTCCGGGTGTTCGTCGGCGCGGGCCAGGATGCCGGGGTTCGGGACCTTTCTTTTGAGGCTCGGCAGCCTGACCTTGCCGACGAGAGCCCGGGCCAGCTCCCCCACCTCGACGGCGCTGCCAAGCTCGATGCGGACGAGGGTGTAACGGCCGAGCGGCGCGCGGCGCACAGGCCTCCAGCCGCTCTGGACCATGAACGCTGTCGGGACGTGGTGGGGCCCGTCCCGGTCGCTCGCGACGGCCTCGACGGTGCCGACGCCCCGGAGGCGCAGCTCCCTGAGCATCCTGACCAGCAGCCGGCGGCGGGTCCTCACGTCGCCCCCGACGTAGGCCAGCATCGCGGCGCCGTCGGCGAAAGGCCCCACGGGGTAGTCCCGGGCGCGCGGGAACCGCTCGGGCGGCCCGTAGACCACGAAGCCCTGGACCTCCTCCCCCCGGCGCAAGACGAACCCGGCCGTCCCCCAGCACTCCTCCATCTCGCGGAACCACTCGGCGGCCGGCCGGCCGTGCGTCCAGAAAGAGACCGCCTCCGCCAGGCCCGGCACCCCGTCCGCATCGTCGGGCGAGATCGCCCCGATCAGGGGCACGAAGGAGGAGGCGGCTTTCACGCCTCGGGCCCCCGCCCCAGGTCCTGCTTGCCCCGCAGCCGCTCCCGCGTCTCCCGCACCTTTCTGCGGAGCTCCTCGGACCGCTCCGCCTCCCCGAGGACCTCGTCGGGGTCGCCGCCCGACACGTCCCGAAGCCGCGGGCGCGGGGTAGCTGCGGTGGCCTCGTCGGGGGGGGCCTGGCGGGCCGGGTCCGCCGGACGGCCGCGGCCCTCCAGAAGGGCGGCCCTGCGCTCCCGCATGCCCTCCCGGGTCTCGAAGTACGACTCGCGACCCCGCTCGCGGGCTTCGCCGGCCCGGTCGGAGAGGGAGCCCCGAAGCTCGCGGCCGCTGCGGGGGGCGAGTAGCACGCCCGCGAGTAGCCCCGCGGCCCCGCCGAGCATGAACGTTCTCAGCCGCGCTCTATCCACCAGCTCTGCCTCCTTCTGGACCCTCGCGGGTAAACCTTCCGGGTAATTCTAACCGCTTTTGGTGCGGGCGAGGGGTACGCTGCGGCGCGGGGTGTCCATGCCCATCAAGAGCGGCGAGGCCTTCCGCTCGGCCCTCTCGGCTATGCCAGAGACGCGGTTCGCCACGATCTCGACCACCTCGTCGGAGGTGTTCTCTATGGAGAGGTTCTCCACGGCGTTCACGCCCGCCCGGCACGCGCTCTCGACGATGTAGTCGTGGATCTGGCGTATCTGCTGGAAGTGGCTTATGTACTCCTCCGCCGGCCGCCGCATCGCCGTGCCCATGGACCGGATGTAGAACCGGGAGCGGTGGACGTTCTCGTCCGAGAGGTGGACGACCAGCGTGCAGACGTTCGGGTGATCCAGGTAGCGCTCCGGGATGATCTCCGGCACGAGATGGACCCCCTCGACGACGAGGTTGGTCCCTTCCTTGAGCCCCCGGTCGACGATCGCCTCGACCCCGACGCAGACCCTCGCCGCCTGCTCCCTGAAGCCGAAAAGGACGGCCTCGTCCTCCTCCACCGGCACCCGCACGTCCTGGCGCTTGATCTCGTACGAGCTCTTGTGCAGTATCGGCAACAGGTCCGGGCTTATGGCGTGCCGCAAGACCTCCCGCACGGAATCCGTCCCGACGACGCTCTGGATGTTCAACCGCCGCGCGACGTCCGCCGCCAGCGTGCTCGTCCCTACCCCCGTCGCCCCCCCGATGAGGACCACGATCGGCTCGCTCGACTCGCGCAAGATCCGCCACTTGTCCAGCCGCCCGACCGCGATGGCGTCCTTCTTGACGAGCTTCTCCCGGACGCGGGCCAGCACCTCTTCCTCTTCGACGGTGAAGCGCTGCTCGGCCGCGAGCTCGGCCCGGACCTCGCTCGCTATCTGGTGGGCAAGCTCGGGCCCGGCGCCCGCCTGGGCCAGCGTCTGGGCCAGGATGCCGCGCGAGAACGGGGTCTGCCGTCCCCCCCTGACGATGGTGATCTCACGTTCCTCCATGGCGCCTTCCTAGGGGAGCCGACGAACCCTAGTCGCCGAGAATGCGGAGGCCCCCGAACTTCCTCCCCCGCCGCTTCCTGATGCGAGAGAAAAAGAATAACAGAAACGCCACGAGCAACACCGGCAAATAAGGCACGAAGAACGCGATCGCCCCGCCGATCAGGCCCACCAAATCTTCGATGAGGCCGAGAAAAGAGGTGGAGACACCGGAGGACGCGCCCGCCGACGACGGCCTCAACAAAACCTTGAGCACGGCCACGACGCCCGCGATCAAAAGCCCCGCGACGAGCCACGGCAACGACCCCATACCCACCCCGAAGCCGCCCCCCGCCGCGAACAGTATCCCCCCGGCGACAGCCCTCACCGGAACCATCACGATATTGAATGCGCGCTCCACGCCCCCAACCTTGTCCAGCACCGCCTCCACAACGGAGAGCACCGCCAACGCCCCGAAAGCCGCCCACCAGCCGCCGCCGTCGACGTACGGCAAGGTCGGCTCGAAAAGCCCCAAAGCGCCGAAGAGGGCGGCCAGCGCGAGCGGCAAGAACGCCCTCACCCCCGCCACGGAGGCGAGCCCCACGCCGATGCCTACGAGAAGGATCTCCATGCCGGCATTATAACCCGCCAGATCCTCGGCTCCGAACCCGGCGACCTCCCGCCCTCCCTCACGCCTGTACCCCCACCCCGTCTTCTGCTATCCTTCGAACAACATACAAACGACTATTAGGATATTGATATGACCGACGACCGCTGCGACCTTCTTTGTCTCGACGCACCGCGGGCGGAGTCCATAAGGGAGAAGCTACTCGACGAGGAGACGGCTTTTGGGGCGGCGGGGAGGGCGAAGGCGTTGTCTGACCCGACGCGGTTGACGCTGGCGGCGGCGCTCGAGGAGGGTGGGGAGTTGTGCGTGTGTGATCTGGCCTGGATCTCGGGCCGCTCCCAGGGCCTCGTCTCCCATCATTTGCGGACGTTGCGCGCCCTGGATCTTGTCCGCTCCCGGCGGGACGGCAAGCTCGTCATGTACGCTCTCACGGACGGGGGCCGGACGTTGCTCTCGGCAGTGCTGGGTGAGGCGAAGCCGGCGGGAGCACGGGCGTGAGTCGTCCGAAAAAGATGTTGCCGGTCCTGGGGCAGACGCCCGCGCCGGAACAGGAGACCCCGGGGGCAACGAGTGCCGAGACCGACAGCTGCACGGACGACTGCTGCGCGGAGTCAGAGGCGTTGCCGACGGCGCGTGAAGCGAACCCGGAAGTCCCCGGGGGGGTCTTCGTTGGTGATGACTTCCAAAGGACCGTCGTGCGGGTCGAGGGTATGGACTGCGCCAGTTGCGCCGCGACCGTGGAGAAGCGCGTCTTCGCCCTGCCCGGTGTGAGACGGGCGACCGTGAACTTTGCCGCCGGACGGCTCGACGCCGAGCACGACCCGGGGCTTCCGATGGAGGAGATCGAGGAGGCCGTCGAGGGCGCGGGCTACCGCGTCGTCAGGGCCGAAGGGGCAGAGAGCGCGCCCTTCTGGCGAACGCGGCGAGCGGCGCTCACCGGCGCGTCCGCGGTGCTGTTCCTGATCGGGCTCGCCCTCTCGCTGGCGGGGACATCCCAAGTGCTGGCGACGGGAACCTACGCGACCGCGATCCTCGTCGGAGGGTTGCCCATCTTTCGGGCGGCTTTGGCCGGGCTGCGGGCGCGGCAGCTTGACATGAACGTCCTGATGGGGGCCGCGACGATCGGCGCGGCGGGGATCGGGGAGTGGGCCGAGGCCGCGTCGGTGGTGGTCCTGTTCTCCGCCGGCAACGCCCTGCAGGCCTACGCCGTGGACAGGACGCGCGGCGCCGTGCGCTCGCTGGCGAGGCTCGCCCCCGATGAGGTGCTCGTCAGGCGGGGCGACGGGGAAGTCGTGGTGGCGGCCGACGAGGTCGGCGTCGGGGAGGTGGTGATCGTTAGGCCGGGAGAGCGGCTCGCGGTGGACGGCGTGGTGATCGAGGGCGAGTCCGCGATGGACGAGTCGCCGGTGACCGGCGAGGGCGTGCCGGTCGAGAAGGGGCCTGGCGCCGGGGTGTACTCGGGCGCGCTGAACGGCTCCGGAGGGCTAATCGTCGGGGCGACGAAGCGGGCCGGGGACTCGACGCTGCAGAGGATCTCGCGCCTCGTCGAGGAGGCGCAGGCCGAGAAGGCGCCGGCCGAACAATTCGTTGACCGATTCTCTCGCGTCTACACCCCGATCGTGGTCGCCGTCGCGGTGGTCCTCGCCGTCGTGCCGCCCTTGCTGGGGGGCGGCTTCGGGGAGTGGTTCTACCGGGCGCTCGCGCTGCTCATCATCGCCTGCCCGTGCGCGCTCGTGATCTCCACACCCGTCACGGTGGTCGCCGGGATCGGGGCCGCCTCCAGGCGCGGCATCCTCGTGAAGGGCGGCGCGGCCCTCGAAGCGGCCGGCCGCCTGGGCGCCCTCGCCCTGGACAAGACGGGCACGCTCACCGAGGGACGACCGGTCCTCTCCCGGGTGGTGGCTCTGGAGGGCTCCGAAGGGGAAGCCCTAGCGCTGGCGGCGGCGCTGGAGCGCCGGTCGGAGCACCCGCTGGCATACGCGATCCTCTCCGCCGCCGAGGACCGGGGCGGGATCCTGCCTTCGGTGACGGGTTTCAGATCGTTCCCGGGAAGGGGCGCGACAGGTCGGGTCGACGACGGGTCGTACCTTATCGGGAGCCCCCGCCTCTTCGCCGAGCGGGAAGTCCTCCTGGGGGGCGCCGCGGCGGCGCTGGAAGAGGTGGAGCGGGCCGGCGAGACGCCGGTCGTTCTGGGGGTCGAGGAAGGGGGTCCGATCGCCGTCTTCGGCCTCGCCGACGCCGTCCGCCCGGACGCCCGGGCGACCGTCGAGGCGCTGCGGGACAGCGGTATCGGGGAGATCGTCATGCTCACCGGGGACGCGGAGGCGCCGGCGCGCAGGGTGGCGGAGTCGGTGGGCGTGGACTACAGGGCGCGGCTGCTCCCGGAGCAGAAGGTCGAAGCGGTGCGCGGGCTCGTGGAGAAGCACGGCTCGGCGGGGATGGTCGGCGACGGCGTAAACGACGCGCCGGCGCTCGCGGCCTCTTCGGTGGGCTTCGCGATGGGTGCCGCAGGCACGGACGTGGCGCTCGAGACCGCCGACGTCGCGCTCATGCGGGACGATCTTCCGAAGCTTGCGGAGGCCGTGAGGCTCTCGCGGGCGGCCGAGGGGATCATAAAGCAGAACGTCCTCGTCTCCCTGCTCGTCAAGGGGATGTTCGTCCTGCTCGCCCCGTTCGGGCTCGTGGCGCTGTGGGCGGCGGTCCTCGCGGACATGGGCACCTCCATCGCCGTCACGCTGAACGGTCTGCGGCTCTTCAAGAAGAGGACGTAGCCGGGGACCGCTCCGCGCGGCGCCGAGGGCCCCCAGGTGCCGGCGGCCCCACGGCCCCCTTCCTGTCGGCGGCAGCCTCGGTTCTTGCCCGGGCGTCCGCGACGCTGGGAGCGTTTTGGGGTCGCGCCGCGCCGAAGGCCCGACCGGGCGTGAGCATCCCGCGTCCCGGCCGCGCGGCGGCGGTCGAGGACAGGTTTGACCCCCTCCCTCTAAGCTATACTCGCAAGACTTTACGCCGTATTCGATGAGGCCCGGAGGGTTGGCTCTATGTCGCAGACCGTGACGATGGACAAAGTGGTGGCGTTCTGCAAGCGCCGGGGCTTCGTGTACCAGAGCTCGGAGATCTACGGCGGCCTGAGGTCCTCATACGACTACGGTCCTTTGGGTGTCGAGATGAAGCGGAACATAAAAGAGGAGTGGTGGCGGAGCACCGTCCACATGCGCGACGACGTGGTGGGGCTCGACGCCGCGATCATCATGCACCCGAAGGTGTGGGAGGCCTCCGGGCACACCGCCACCTTCAACGACATGCTCGTCGAGAGCCGCACCAGCAAGCGCCGCTACAGGGCCGACCACCTCATCGAGGACGCCACCGGCATCGACGCCGAAGGTCTTAGCCCCGAGGAGCTTACCAGGATCATCCAGGAGGACGACCGGGTCAAGGACCCCGTCGACGGCGGCCGGGACTTCGCGCCGGTCCGCCCCTTCAACCTGATGTTCGAGACGTACATGGGGCCGGTCAAGAGCGAGGAGAACCTGGCCTACCTGAGGCCGGAGACGGCGCAGGGGATCTTCGTGAACTTCAAGAACGTTACCCAGACCAGCAGGGTCAAGGTGCCGTTCGGGATCGCCCAGCAGGGCAAGTCTTTCCGCAACGAGATCACGCCGGGCAACTTTATCTTCCGCACCCGCGAGTTCGAGCAGATGGAGATGGAGTTCTTCGTCGAGCCCGGCACGGACGAGGAGTGGCACGAGTACTGGATCGAGCAGCGCTGGAACTGGTACCTCCACCTCGGCATCAGGGAGGAGAACCTCCGCCGCTACGAGCACCCCAAAGAGAAGCTCTCCCACTACTCCAAGCGTACCGTCGACATAGAGTACAACTACCCGTTCGCCGGCTGGTCGGAGCTCGAAGGGGTGGCCAACCGCACGGACTACGACCTCAAACAGCACGCCGAGCACTCGGGCGAGAACCTGGAGTACATAGACCAGACCACGAACAAACGCTACTACCCCTACGTCATAGAGCCCGCCGTCGGCCCCGACAGGATAATGCTCGCCTTCCTCATGGACGCCTACACCGAGGAGGAGATAAACGGCGAGGAGCGCACCGTCCTCAAGCTCCATCCCCGCATCGCCCCCACCAAGGCCGCCGTCTTCCCCCTCTCGAAGAAAGAGCCCGTCTCCACCATCGCGCGCGAGCTCTACGACGACCTCAAGGGCGACTACCGGCTCTTCTACGACGACTCGGGCTCCATCGGTCGCCGCTACCGCCGCCAGGACGAGGCGGGCACGCCCTTCTGCGTCACGGTGGACTTCGACACCATCGAGGACAAACAGGTAACCATCCGCGACCGCGACACGCTAAAGCAGGAGCGCGTGCCGATGGAGTCCGTACGGGAGAGGTTGAAAAACCTCATCTCGGGCTGAGAGGGGTAGGTCGGAAGGAATAAGTGGTCCGCCGATGATCTTGTTTTTCCTGCTACAGTCCTAGGCAAAAACCGAGAAAGGGAGCGCCACCATCAGCGACATCGGGATTTACGCTCAAATCTTATCTTCGTTCGCGACGCTAATCGTCGCGACAGGAATCCTCTACCAGGGCAGGCAGGCGCGCAAGGCGCGCGACGACACGGACCGGCCGCAGATCATAGTGGACGCGGACTACACCGGACGCTTCACCACGAACATAGTGGTGCGCAACATCGGCAACGGGACGGCCAAGAACATCACGTTCGATTTCTCGGCGCCCCTGGAGAGCACGAGCGGGTACGACATCACGGAGCTTCCGTACTTTAAGCACGGCATAAACTTCATGGCCCCGCAGACGGACCTGCCCGCCGTCTGGGACTCCTACCAGAACGTGGTGCAGAACCTGAGGGACAAAGGCCTGACGCAGGGCATCACGATCACCTCCAAGTACGAAGACCGTAACGGGGAGCCCTACGAGACCGAGTGGACCATAAACCCGCTGCTGCTCGAAGGGAGCGGGTACTCGGACTACAAGGGTTACGAAGACGAGGTACAGGCCCTGCAGGACCAGGCGAGGGCGATGGAGAGGATCTCCGAGGACCTCACAGAGATCAAGGAAGCCACAAACCAGAGACACGACAGGCTCGCGAGCTAGACGAGCCAGCCCCTGTCCGGGCCGGTGGCAGTCCATGCGGGCGCCGGGAGGACCAGAGCGCGGATGTGCCCGGACGGGGTGAGGCCGGTGCTCGCCCTTGTGCCCGGTGAGCACGCCGCCGAAGGACTCGCCCTTCATCGTCATCGGGTCGGCGAGGCCGGGGCCAACGGTGGGGGTGGCGGCGCGCGTACCGGCGGGGGACGCGGGCCGGCGCTTTAGCGCCGCGCCCCCTCTTTGCTGACTAGCCGAGAGCCGCCGTCAGGCGTACTCGCGGCGGAAGGACGGCCCGAGACCATCCTTCGCCCGCACGTTGACGTCCACGCCGCCGAGGAGCCGCAGGGCGACGCCCCGGTCCTCCGCGATCCCGGCCACCCGACGCGCCTCGTCGACCACGTCGGGCAGGCGCCCGCTGGTCTCTCCCCCACCGTCGTCCATCGGCCTCCTCTATCCTTCCCCGGCCTTCTCGGCGGCCTCCACCCACGGCTCCACCACTTCCCTGTTGCCTCTGATCCAGGTCCTGGCCCCCTTGATCGGGTCCCCCGCCTCGTTTATCTCGGTCTGCAGGCCGGTGACCTGTGCCTCGGTAAGCTCCAGACGGTCCATGAAGGCGTAGGCTACGGCGTCGTCCTCGGCGAGCCCCTCCCGCACCAGCGTGGAGACGTCGGAGGGTTCGGTAAGGTTTCCGAGGGCACCCTTGGGGTCATCGAGGTAGTCGAGGTCGTAGGCCTCGTTCATCCAGTGCGGCTCCCAGGCGACGAAAGCGAACTCCTCCCTCGCCCTGTAGCGTTTCTCGACCTCGGCGAGCATAGCCTCGGTGTCCGCCTCGATGAGCTGCTGCTCGAGGCCGTACTCGGGGATGACGTTCTCGGGAAGCTTCTCCATCATCGGGGTCCCCGGTTCGATCCCGATGATGTGCTCGGCCCTCGTGGCGTTGAGCTGGTCTAGGCTCGACAGGTTCATGTATCCGGGGGTCGCCACGCCGAACCTCGTGGTGCCCTTGAACCACGGGTCCAGCAACTCCACGTCGCCCCGGACCCCCCTCAGGAAACCCCTCTGGTTGGGCATCCAGGAGTCCTGGAAAGCGTCCACCTCGGAGCTGCCAACCATCTCGTAGACCGGGCCCACGTCGCCTGCCCGCCTGAGCTCCACCGTGTCGTACCCGAGGTCCTCCTCCAGCAGCACCTTCGTGAGGTTCGAGACGGCCACGTTCTCGTCCCAGGTGAGGTACCCGAGCGTGATCTGCTCGGTCCCCCCGAAGCCGCAGCCGGCCGGCAGGAGGCCCAGCACCCCCAGCGCCACCCCCGCGAGCAGGGCCTTGAGCCCCCGTCCACCACTCACGACGGCCCTACCGGCGAGGTACTGCGTCCTCCGGCCGAACCCGGCGCCCGAAGACCCTCGGACGCCTTTCGACCCGGACGATCGGGGCCTTCCTCCGTACTGCCGCCTACAGAACATCTCCCCGTTAGCCTGCTACCCAAGATTGCGCCTCCCACCGGCCACGTTCCTTGCGGACCGGCCATAAGCGATGCATGCAATCCGCCCGTCCCGTCATACTATCCCGGACGCGAACGGCAGCATGATACGTAATCCCCCGGCCCTATTCAACTGAACCTGCATAAAAACGTAGTCTCCACCCGCGGTGGCAACCCCGGCCTCCCCACGATAGACTATCCGGGCCTTGCGCCTGTAGCTCAGGGGATAGAGCATCGGTTTCCTAAACCGGGTGTCGGAGGTTCGAATCCTTCCAGGCGCACTCGCAAAAGCGCTGCAATTGGCAGAAAAAGCAAAGAACCTCGACGACGAACCGGCGCCTTCTGACACCACTCTGACACCACTGAGGCGTTTCGACCCACGCTTGGTGATATCGGACCGGCCCTACGACGTCGACTCGGACGTCAGCGCCACGTAGGCGCTGCTCTCGGACGATCCGGACAAGCCCTCCGAGGTCTGCCTTGGGGGTCGGTGCTGGGGGGCGCGGAACCCTCCTCCTCTCCTCGTCGGCGTCCCGGATCGCGTCCTTTATGACGCGCACCCAGACGTGCCACAGGGCCGGCTGGTCGCGGCTGCCGCCCCTCTCGGGTAGGCCGTACTCCCACCAGTCGGCGTAGGCGTGCATCGAAAGACAGATCAAGATGGCCTGTGAAGTCGCGGGCGTAAGTTATGGCAAGGACCTGATTATCAATCTTGGATAGACGCAGGACTTGTCCCGAAAGAGGTGAGGTCAGCGGCGCAACCACAATGATACGTGCGCCGGTTGCATCGTCTCCCTCACCACTCCCACCACGTCGGCGCTCAAGGTCTCAAGCTCCGTCTCGTCACGCAACCGAGCGTTGAAGGCGGCCAGGGTCTTTGCTGCGTCGTACTTCTTGCGGAAGAAACGCCGGTCCACGAACGCCTGAACCCGGCGGCGCAGCGGGCTGAAGAGGGCCGCTATCGCAAGGGTAGAGGCTACGACGGCCAGGGTGGACTCCTGGCCAGTTAGGGCGCGCAAGACCAATTGCAGGCCGACCACGCTCCCCACGTAGGCCACTGCCAGCAGGACAGTGAGGGTTCCGTAGACGAGGGTGCGGTTTATGACCACGTCTATGTCGTAGAGGCGATAACGGAGGATAGCGACGCCGGCCGCGACGGGGACCAGTGGAGCGGCGACCACGATGATCGGCGAGGGTGATGCCCCCCTGGTCACGGCGACCGCGGGTACGACGATCGCAACCGTCACGGCGGCGGCGTAGGCGACCCACTTCAGTTGCAGCCGCTCCTCGCCTCGGGACCGACGGAACCGAACGACCAGCGAGGCGGCGCTGGCCAACCCGGACGCGGACAGCAACCCGAACCACACCCCCACCACCGGGGAGCCCACCGTCTGCGGCGCGTACACGGAGGCGTACGGGTCGAGCCACGACGAGACGGCGAAGTCGGCCATCGTCACCGCGATGCTGCCAGCGGCCAAGTAGGCGACCGGCCGCCAGCGCGCAGAGGGTAGGTGGCCGTCGGGGAACAGCAGCAGGGCGAACGTCATCAGCAGGCCGAAGCTGGGCACCCACAACCATCCCGACAGCCAGGCAACGACGCCGGTCGCCGGCAGCGGATCCGGAAGCACCGTGAGGCTGTAGGCGGCGTAGCCGTTGGCGAATCCGACCAGGGACATGCCGGCCCCTATCGCAACGAAGATCCAGCCGATAGCGTGGCCGGGCCGCCGTGTGATCACCGTCGCGCCGACGACCGGGAAGGAAAGTCCCGCTACCCCACTGAACAGCAGGTAGGTGTCGTCGAGTTCAGTGGCGAAGAAGAACCATAGCACCCCGGCGGCCACGATCGCCGCCAGCCCGGTGAACGTCCACTCCAGGGCGCGCTGCGCGCGTTCTCGGCTACGGCGTTCTCTCGTCCCTTCCGTCACGACCCCACTCTACAGCACGACTGTTTCCCAGACGTTACGACAACCGTTACGAAGGAAAACGTATGAAAGATTTCAGTTCCGCTTCCGAAGCCCCCTCTAGGTTTAGCCGGTTGCGGCGTAGGCGGTCGAGATCACGCGCGGCTTCGGCTATGAACTCGACGAGTGGTTCACCAGTGGGTTCCTGGATAAGAGGATACGGCAACGGGAACCGCTGATGCTTGACCGAGCCTTAACGAGCCCTATCGAACGGCAAAGACAGCGCAACCAGCGACTCGTGCGCGTCAGACGCGCTGAGAGCCCGTGTAACGGGCGCGAACGCCGGCAGCTAGCGCACGACGCGATCACGGTCGCCGCCGCGACGATCCTGTACCGTCGCCACTGTCCCGGCGATTATGCCGACGAGCGCGACGATGAACGTGACGATCTGCCAGAGAAACGGATGCAGCGCGGCCGGGTTCGAGAGATCTTCGACGATGAACGGAAGGCTCATCAAGAAGACCACCACGATCCAAGCGGCCCCGAGCAGCGGTCCCCAGCGCCAACCCCTTGCGACGATGACGGCAATGATGAGCGCAACCACCGCGAAGATCGTCAACACCGGGTCGAACCTTCCTGCGATAACCACAAACTCGTAGATGAACAAAATGGCGAGCGCGACCAACGCGATTACGGTCAGCTTCCCCATACCCGACGCCATGATTTACTCCTATGCTAGAAGCTCAGCTTTTACTACCAAACGTCTTCCTCTCCTCAGCGTACAGGGGTGGGTGGCGACATGCGAGTGGAGCGGCCAGCGACTCATCCGCCTGTTGACTGAACTCGTGTCTTGAGGGCGTACCTGCTTGCGCGAAACGGGCAACATGGCTCCCGTCCAGCATGACGAGCATCACCTACACAGGCAAACACCACCATCTGCAATGTTACCCACCTTCGAGTAATGTTCGTGCTCCAGGGCGTACTCCATCTGCCTTCTCATCTGCTTGACGGTCAACTTCGAGTGCGGCAGCTTCATCTTCTTTGGCTGGCGATTCCAGCGCTCCGGGGGCCTGATTACCGTGGAATTGCCGAAGAATACCCAATTCCTGCCCACCTTCCGGCTTGGGTAGATGCGGCCCTTCCTTGCTAGTTCACGAACCCATATCTCGCTCACGTTCAGTTTCTCGGCGTACTCCTTACTCGTGTATATCTCCATCGTTCCTTCCTAAATAGGGGCCCTCGATGTGAAGATCTGGGTCCCGACTAGCCTTTTTATGACATCGTTGGACAGCGTACTTACGACCCGGTTGTGGTGGCCACGCCCGAGTGCGAGACATCTGTAAAGCGAGTGTTCTACTTCTTCGCCAGTTCCCCCTCGAACGCCGCGCGAACCCGCCCGAACTCCTCCTCTAGTCGGGAGATTCGTACCGGTACAGCCGCAAGGTCCTCGGAGCGACCTATAGCCTCAAGCTCCGTGCAAAGGGCTGCCATCCTCACGGCTCTTATGTTCCCGCAGCTCCACCTAAGTATCTCCAGGTTCTTTTCGAGTTTGTCGGCCTGCTCCTCCCGCCCTATCTTTCTGAGGTGCTCCACCTCCGCGGGCCACGCGGCCAGGGCGTCCTCGGACCTCTCGTGGGTGCCCAGGTGGACGAGTACCTCCTGCTTCACCTTGCCACCCTCCCTGTAGGATCGGACAAGCTGGGAGTACGGGCCCCGCCCTCTGCTCGTCGTGCGCCTGACGAAGATGCCGGTCCCCTTTGTAGTAACTATAAATAGTTACTACAAGCGACCACTGGCCACGAACGTGTGGGCTGGTAGGCAAAGGTTTCGAAAGATAGCTCATCTGGGGGATACGGCCGTCTTTTGCCGCGTCATAAACTCACGCCGTCAAGTCGCGAGGTGCTGGTTTTGTTTTCTCCCGCGCCTCACCGAAGTGGAAGGTGTTAGGGATGAGAAGGACGCTTACGTTGTTGGCTTCTGCTGGCGTGGCGCTACTCCTGGCAAGCGGGGTGAGCTTGTTCGGGATGGAGGGGGCCGCGAGGGCCGCCTCTCCCGAGTTGAACGGCAACGTCGCCTTCTACAGGGACGGCGACGTCTGGGCCATGAACCCGAGCGACCCGGGCGCGGCCAGGCGGCTCACGAGCGACTCCGGCGAGCAGGCCAACCCCGCCTTCTCGCCGGACGGCACGAGGATAGCCTACGAGTACGGTCACGGCATCTGGGTGATGCGCGCCGACGGCTCCGCC
>DASYWA010000135.1:0-3030 GCA_035936475.1 Rubrobacter sp.
GTGCTGGCGCGCTTCGTCTGCCACTTTATCTCGGGCATCGTCTTCTTCGCCTCCTACGCGCCGGAGGGATGGAACCCGTATCTCTACTCGGCGGCGTACAACGCGGCGTACCTCGTCCCAAGCCTGGCAATTGCCCTGGTGGTAGTGGTGCTGCTGCTGAAGGCGCTCGAAGGGGCGCAGCCCTCCCCCAGGCAGGTACGTTACCGGCGCTCGGCCACGCTTTAGCGACGCTGTAGTTTGCGGGCCGCCGTCTTCCTGAACGGGTCCCCGGACCCGCCCGAGTTGCTCCGAGGAGTCGCCGGGCAGGCCGACCTGGTGGTCGCCGCGGACGGGGGGGCCAGGCACGCGCTGGAGACCGGGGTGGTCCCGGACCTGATCGTCGGGGACCTGGACTCCCTGGGAGAGGAGCTGGCGCTGGAGGCCGAGAGGCGCGGAGCCTCGCTGGAGCGCTACCCGGCGCGCAAGGACAAGATGGACGGCCACCTGGCAGTCCTGGCCGCCCGGAGGCTGGGGGCCGACGCGGCGGACCTGTCGTGCGCGGGTGGGGGACGGATGGGCGCCCTCTTCGCCGTCCCCCACGTCCTGCTCGCCGCCGAGCGGGTCGGCCTCAAGGCCACCGTCGTGGCCGGCTGGGGAGGGACATTCGTGGTCGAGAACGGCTCCCGGGCGCTGGCGGGGGAGCCGCGGGACAGCGTCTCCGTCTTCCCCCTCTCGGGCCCCGCAACCGGCGTCACCCTCGAAGGTCTCGTCTACCCGCTGAAGGAAGCCCGCCTGGAGCCCGGGGACACTCTGGGTTTCCACAACGAGATGGCCGGCCGCGAGGCCAGGGTAAGCGTGAGGAGCGGGGCGCTACTGGTGATCCACGAGTCGGAGGAGGCGTACGGTTGATGTGTCTGCCCGCTCCGTTCTCGTAGAGGCGGAGGGTCCCCGACCGTCGGAGCGGACCCGCACCCGGGACCGGCTACCGTTCCGGGGTCCGAAGTATAGCGTTCGGGGCGGGTTACGCTCGCAGCAGTTAAGAGACCGGGGAGCCGAGAGGCTGAGAGGGCACAGAGGTGCCGACCCGCTGAGCCTGATACGGGTAGTGCCGGCGAAGGGAGGAGA
The DNA here is from genome assembly GCA_035936475.1 of Rubrobacter sp. Lineage (GTDB taxonomy): Bacteria > Actinomycetota > Rubrobacteria > Rubrobacterales > Rubrobacteraceae > Rubrobacter_D. The sequence continues at coordinate 1,105 of DASYWA010000135.1, forward strand.
ATCTTGGAAGTTCTCGAAGGGAAGGTCGCCCTCGTGACCGGCGCCAGTCGGGGCGTGGGGGCGGCGATAGCAAGGGTCCTGGCCGAAGAGGGCGCCGCCGTCGTCGTCAACTACCTCAAGAACGAGCGGCGCGCCGAGGGGGTGGCGGGCGGCATCCGCGAGCGGGGCGGCAGGGCCGTTGCCCACCGCGCGGACGTCACCGACGAAGAGGCGGTGAGGGGGATGGTCGAGGCGGCGACCGAGAGGTTCGGTCCCGTGGACATCCTGGTCAACAACGCCCTCCCCGACTACAGGTTCGATCCAGCCGGGCGCAAGGACTTCGGTAAGGTGGGATGGGGAGACTACCTCCACCAGCTCGGGGCGCTCAGGGGCGCGCTCTACTGCTCCCAGGCCGTCGTGCCCGGCATGGTCGAGAGGGGAGGCGGCAGGATCATAAGCATCCTCTCGAACCTCATCAACAACCCCGTAGTCGCCTACCACGATTACACCACGGCCAAGAGAGCGCGTTCTTGGGCTTCTCCCGCAACCTGGCCGCCGAGCTCGGCCCACACGACATAACCGTCAACATGATCGCGGGCGGGCTCATCGACGGGACGGACGCGAGCGCCCCCACTACCGAAGAGGTCCGCCGACTGGTCGCGTCCTCCACACCCCTGAGGCGTCTCGGCACCCCCGAGGATCTGGGGCGTGCCGTCCTGATGTTCGCCTCGCCGTGGGCGGGCTTCGTGACCGGCCAGTACATCACGTGCGACGGCGGACTGGTGATGCCCTAGAAGCACTTGCTTTAGAGAGGAGGCGCTTTATGAAACGGGTGATGAGCGTAGCGACGAGCGACTCGGGGGCCGGGGCCGGCATCCAGGCCGACCTCAAGGCGTTCTTGCGCTGCGCCGTCTACGGGACGACCGCCGTCGTCGCGACGACGGCCCAGAACACCGTAGGCGTGACCGACATATACCCCTTCCCGCCGCGGGTAGCGACGGCCCAGATCGAGGCTGTGGTAGAAGACATCGGGGCCGACGCCGTCAAGACCGGGATGCTGTTCAACGCCCCGATCATCTCCGCCGTCGCCGAAGTCCTGGGGCGGCTCCGGCTCCCGAACCTGGTCGTGGACCCCGTGATGGTCGCCGAGAGCGGGGCTTCGCTCCTAGAACCCGAGGCGATCGAAACCTACAAGAACGAGCTCTTCCCGCTCGCGAGCGTCATCACGCCGAACGTGAACGAGGCGTTCGCCCTCGTGGGCGAGGAGGTGGACGAGGCCAGGATCGAAGACTGCGCCGTAACGCTCCACGCCCTGGGGCTAGGTGTCGTGGTGATCACCGGTGGGCACACCAAGAGCGGGACGGACCTCCTCTACGATGGGGAACGCTTCGAGAGGATCGAAGGCCCGGTCTACGACTCGGGCACCACCCACGGGGCCGGCTGCACCCACTCCTCGGCTTTGGCGAGCTTCCTGGCGCTCGGCTACGGCCCGGTGGAGGCCGCCCGTCGGGCGCGCGCGGTCGCCTCCGAGGCGGTCGAGTACGGTCTATCGGAGATCGGGGCCGGAGCCGGACCGGTGCACGCCCTTGGCCCGGTCCTGAAGGGAGTCGAGGTATGAACGCCGCAGAAGTCCTGCGCAGGATCGGCGAGGAGCGTCCGCTCGTCCATCACATAACCAATTACGTGACGGTCAACCTGGTCGCCAACGTCACCCTCTCGACCGGGGCCCTTCCGGTGATGGCCCACGCCCGCGAGGAGGTCGAGGAGATGGCCTCCCTCGCCTCAGCCCTAGTGTTGAACATCGGGACGCTGGACCCGGGCCAGATCGAGTCTATGCTCCTCGCCGGAAGCAAAGCCAACGAGCGCGGCATACCCGTGATCCTCGACCCCGTGGGTGCGGGAGCCACGACGCTTCGCACGAGGACGGCGGAGCGGCTCCTCTCGGGG
>DASYWA010000136.1:0-14907 GCA_035936475.1 Rubrobacter sp.
GCGGGCCCGAACTCCGGAGAGGTAAGGACGGCGACCTTCGGGTGGGCCCTGCAGACGTTGACGGCGCGATGGGGCTCGCGGCCGTGGACGCTAACGGTGACGGCGTCGTCCCAGGAGATGCCGGCACGGGCGAACGCCAGGGCCACGGACGAGACGGCCGGCACGACGCGGAGGTCCGCCGGCCCGAACCGTTCCCCGAGCAGACGGACGATGCCGAAGAAACCGGGATCTCCCGAAGCAAGAACGACTACCGGACCACCTTCCGCTTCTATCCGCGACAGTGCGACAGAGAGGTCTCCTTCGAAGGCAACGGCCCGTTCGGGCTCGACGGCTAGGTCTTCCAGGTGCCGCCTGCCGCCGGCCACGAGCGAGGCTCCTTCGAGCAGCCCGGCGGCCCCCGGGGGGAGCGGTCGCCCGTCGAGGCCGATGACCGCGATGCGGCTCACGCGGCGCTCCAGGTGGTCCCGTCGATGGCCCCGGGGCTCCAGCCGGCCGGGTCGAGGGTGTCGAAGTCCACGAGGATGACGTGCACCGCCAGCTTGTCCTCCGCGTACTCTTTAAGGTTCTTTGCGGCCTCTTCGCAGAGCAGGTGCGGGGCGCTTTCGAGGTCCGCAGAACGCCAGAGCTCGTAGGCGTGGCGGGCGGTGTTGGCGCCCCTTACCTCCTCTACCAGGTCGGCGGAGCCGCCGGCCCTCGTCGTGACCTCGGAGAGCAGGTCGTTGTCCACCTTCGAGCGGGTCCAGTGGGTCATCATGACGCCGGCGGCGAGCTTGGAGATCTTGCCCGCCATCCCGACGAAGAAGCACGTCTCGAGGCCGTTCTCGACGGCCCGCTTGATGGCCTGCCCGGTGAAGTCCCCCACCTCGACAAAGCACACCTCTTCGAGGTCCGGCAGGAGGCGCATGGCCGCCTTCTCCGTCAGGCCGCCGGTGGAGAGCACGAAGGTGCCGTGCCCCTGGGCGCCCATGACGTTCACGGCCTGCACGACGCTCGCGGCCCACGCGGCGGTCGAGAACGGGCGGACGATGCCGGTAGTGCCGAGGATGGAGATGCCCCCGACGATGCCGAGGCGCCCGTTGGTCGTCTTCTCCGCCATCCCCTCGCCGCCGGGGACGCTTATTACCACCCGGACGCCGCGTTTTGTTAGGTCCAGCGCCTCGCGCACGGAGTAGGAGATCATGCGCCGCGGCGTCTCGTTTATCGCGGGCCCCCCGACCTCCAGCCCGAGACCCGGCTTCGTCACCAGCCCCACGCCCTCGCCGCGGTCGAGGTCGAGGCCCGGCCCGTCCTTCCACGAGACGCGGACGGTCAGGCGGGCGCCGTCGGTCACGTCGGGGTCGTCGCCGGCGTCCTTGACCACGACGGCCTCGGCCCAGGACGGTCCGAGGTCGCACCGCTCGACGGGGAACTCGGCCCTCCGCTCCTCGCCCTTTTTGGGGAGCTTTATGTCCACGCGGGCCTGGGGCTCGCCGCTCGCAAGAGCCTTTGCGGCGGCCTTGGCGGCGGCGGCGGAGCAGGCGCCGGTGGTCCAGCCGGTCCTGAGCTTCTCGCTCTTGGCCTTCGCCATGGACGGGGGCATGGAGGGTTCGGTGATCCTGCGCGGGGGCATGGCGGGTTCCTAGGCCTCCTGTCTCGCCTGGCGGAACATGTGCGAGAAGCCCGGGCTGTAGAGGTGGGAGCGGGTGCCGCCGGCGCCGAGGCCCGGGCCTACCAGGATCAGGGCCTGCCGCGTGAACCCCGCCTCCCTGAGGCGGTCCGCAAGCTCCCTTAGGCGGCACTCTATGACCTTCTCGTCAGGCCAGCTCGCCCGGTAGACGACCGCGCACGGCGTCTCGGGATCGTAGCCCCCCTCCAAGAGGTCCTCCTGGAGCGCGCGCGGCTTCGCCGCCGAGAGGAAGATCGCCATCGTCGTCCCGTGCCGCGCGAAACCTTTGATGTCCTCGTTGTTCGGCATCGGGGTGCGGCTCGCGCGGCGCGTGATCACGACGGACTGGGAGACCTCCGGGACCGTCAGCTCGCGCCCGATGGCCGCGGCGGCGGCGCCTAAAGAAGAGACCCCGGGCACGATCTCCCACGGGAGGCCCATCTCCTCGCAGAGCTCGATCTGCTCCATCACCGCCCCGTACAAGCTCGGGTCTCCGGAGTGGACCCGCGCCACCTTCAAATCCTCCCCGACGGCACGCTCGTAGAGCTCGCGCACCCCTTCCAGCGGGATGGTCGTCGACTCGACGATCTCCGCGCCGGGCGCGGCGTGTTCCAGAACGCCCTCGTGGACGAGGCTCCTGGCCCAGACCACGACGTCTGCCTCTCCTATGAGCCTCGCCCCGCGGATCGTCAACAGGTCGGGCGAGCCGGGACCCGCCCCTATGAACCAGACCTTACCGCCCATCGTCCGCACCTCGCATAACCTTCTCTCCTTCTGAGTCGGACCCGACCCGGGCGTCCACCCGCTTGCGCAGAAAGACCCTGCGGTATCCTCCGTCGAGCTTCCGGTGGGTCTCCTCGAAACCGAGCCGTCCGTAGAACGCCAGGTTCTCCCACATCTTCTCGTTGGTGTACAGGCGAATCTCCGCCAGGTTCTTCACCGCGGCCATGCCCTCCACGAAAGCCATCAACCTCCTGCCGAAACCCTCGCCCTGCCGGTCCGGTCTCACGGCCACGTTGCCGACGAACAGGTGGTCCCCCTCCGCCCGCGCCTCGATCGTCCCGACCAATTCCTCACCCTCGACCAGGACGTAGGTCTCGCCCGCCTCGATCGCGGCGGCATGGTCCTGGCGCATGGGCGCCGGTTCTTTGCCGATGCGCCCCACGTACTTGGCGTAGGACGCGCGCACGCACCAGGCGACCGCGGGAGCGTCCCTCCCCTCCGCCGGGCGTATCGTCCCGCTCACGCGTCCCCCTCGCCGGGCGCTTTACCCGTGAAGATCACGGCCGAGAGGTAGGTCGCCTCGCGCCCGGCCATCTCCTCAGCCGGGACTATCTCCTCGCCTTCTATGCCGAGCCTCTCCCCGTAGACCGCGCCCCCGAGCCTCCCCGTCTCGCGCGCCGCCGAGAGCACCTCCGGCATCCGGCTGCCGCCCTTGTAGCAGACGACGGTCTCGAAGGATCCGAGCGCCTCGCGCAGGCGCTCCTCTCCCGCCGTGAAAGGCAGCAACGCCAGCCGCTCGTCGCCCTCCAGAAGGACGGTGCCGCTCCGCGATGCCAGGTCCTGCATGGCCGTGATGCCGGGCACGGTCTCGACCTCGACGGCAGGAAGCGCCTCCTTCACCCTCCGCGCGAGGTACGTGAAGGTCGAGTACACGTTGGGGTCGCCGATGGTCGCGAACGCGCATACCTTCCCCTCCCGCAGATGCCCGGAGACCTCCCGTGCGGCGCCGGTCCAGTTCCGCTCCCGCGCCTCCGCGTCGACGGAGAGCGCGAAGAGCAGGCGCCGGATGCGGCCCTCGTCCAGGTACTCCCGCACGGTGGCCTCGGCCCGCCCGACCTCGCCCGTATCCCCCACCGGCACGAAGACCTCGTCGGCCTCCCGCAGCGCCCTGAGCCCCTTGATGGTCAGCAGCTCCGGGTCCCCCGGCCCCACCCCCACCCCGACGAGCCTGCCGCTCATACGCGGACCTCCCTCCGTTTGGCCGTCCGGAGAAGCCGGCGCGGCAACTCCGGGGTGGCGGCCCAGTGGGTGTGAAGGTAGCTCGCGTGGACGCCGCCGACCACGAAGCCCTCGGCGCCGCGGCCCGCGAGGTCCCAGGCGGGGACTTCTCCGGCATCTGGTTCCACCGCCGAGTAGTGGAACTCGTGGCCGCGGACGGTGGCGTTCCTCTCGGCGAGCGGCGAATCTTGCGGCGCCCGCGCCTCCCTGTAGCCGAGCGTCAGACGCTCCGTCATTCTGGCGGAAGCGTCGAGCACGCCGCACATGGGTCTGCCGTCCAGCTCGCGGGACAGGTAGAGCAGCCCGCCGCACTCGGCGACGACGGGCCGACCTTCGCTGGCGAACCCGACGACGCTGCTCTTCATGGGCTCGTTGGCCGAGAGGGCGTCGGCGTACGCCTCGGGGAAACCGCCGCCGAGGTAGAGGGCGTCGGTCCCTTGCGGCAGGGCCTCCTCCGAGGTGGGGTCGAACGGGACCACCTCGGCCCTCGCGCCCTCCAAGAGCTCCACGTTCTCCTCGTACAGGAAGCTGAAGGAGGGGCCGGCCGCGACCGCCACCCGCACCCCGGGCGTCCGCTCCTCCCCCGGCGCCTCGGGGCTCCAGGGCTCCGCGCGGAGGGTGCCCGCGGACAGAGCGAGACGCATCACGGCGTCGAGGTCGAGGGAACGGGCGACGAGGGTGCCGAGGGCCTCGAGGGACTCCCGCGCCTCCTCGCGGCGTTCGGCCGCCGGGACGAGGCCGAGGTGCCGGTCCGGCGTCCGGGCGGCGGCGTCGCGGCGGAGGACGCCGAGGACCGGGATGCCGAGCGGGGCTAGGGCCTCGCGGAGCATCCCCTCGTGGGTGGCGGAGCCGACGCGGTTAAGGACGACGCCGGCGACGTTCAGCCCGGGGTCGAAGTTCGCGTAGCCGTGGACCATCGCGGCGGCCGAGCGGGCCATAGCCCTCGCGTCCACGACGAGGACGACGGGCGCGTCGAGGAGCTTCGCAACGTGGGCGGTCGAGGCGAGCTCCCCGCCACCGCCCTTGCCGTCGAAGAGGCCCATCACGCCCTCTATTACGCTGACGTCGGCTCCTCGGGCGCCGTGGGCGAAGAGAGGGCCGATGAGATCCGGGCCGGAGAGGAAGGCGTCGAGGTTGCGCCCCGGTCTTCCGGCGGCGAGGGCGTGGTAGGAGGGGTCTATAAAGTCGGGGCCTACCTTGAAGGGGGCGACGCGGAGGCCCCTGTTCGCGAGCGCGGCCACAAGGCCAGAGGCGACGGTGGTCTTGCCGACCCCTGAGTGGGTGCCCGCGACCACTATGCGCGGGCACGCTACCACTCTATTCCCTTCTGGCCGCGGTAGCCCTCGTCCATGGGGTGCTTGACCTTCCTTACCTCGCTCACGAGGTCCGCGACCTCGACGAGTTCGGGCGGGGCATCGCGGCCCGTGACGATCACGTGCTGGAAGCCGGGACGATCCTTTAGGACCTCGACGACCTCTTTCGTCTCGACCCAGCCGAACTTCATGGGGTAGGTGAACTCGTCGAGGAGGAGCATGTCGTAGGTCTCGTCGGCGAGGCGGCGCTTGACCTCCTCCCAGCCCTCGCGGGCAAGATCCGCCGAGTGCTCCAGGTCCTTTACCGTCCACGTCCAGCCGTCGCCTTGTTTGAACCAGTCGATGTTGCCTAGAGTCTCGGCGGCCTGCTGCTCGCCTACCCGCCACTTGCCGCTCTTGACGAACTGGTAGACGCCGATGCGGTAGCCGCGGGCCCACCCACGGAGCATGATCCCGAACGAGGCCGTGCTCTTGCCCTTGCCGTGCCCCGTGTTCACGACCAGGAGCGGCCGCTCCCTGTTCGACCTGCGCCTGAGCCTTTTCTCCCGCGGCTCCCTCGTGCTCTCCGTTTCGCTCAAGCCATCCGCCTCCTCTCGACAAGCTCCACGAGCGACTCGGCCCGCAGGTCCTCCAGGCGCAGGCACCGCGCCCCCATCGCCCCGGCCACCTCCGCGGCCATCCCGAGCCGCACGTGCCCCTCCTCGGTGTCCACCACGAATGATGCCGCGCCGGAGCGTCGTAGCCCCGAGGCAGCCCCGCGCGGGTCGGGCCCGGCCGTCGCGCGCCCGTCCGTGAGGAGGACGAGCAGCGGCCGCCGCTCCCCGTCGCGCAGGCGCTCCCGCTGTAGCACCTCGGCCGCCTTCGCGAGGCCCTCCGCCAGCGGCGTGCGGCCCCCGGTCGGGAGGTCTTCGAGGCGCGAGGCGGCGAGCTCGACGCTCGAGGTTGGGGGAAGGAGGATCTCCGCTCCCTCTCCACGGAAAGAGACCAGGGCCACCTTGTCCCGGCGCTGGTAGGCGTCGGAGAGGAGGGAGAGCACGGCCCCCTTCACGGCGGACATCCGTTTTCTGGCCGCCATCGAGCCGCTCGCGTCCACGAGAAAGACTATGAGGTTCCCCTCCCTCCCCTCCCTCACGTTCTCCCGCAGGTCCGACGCCCGCACCACGAGCCCTGGCGCGTCTCTCCCGCGCGTCACCTGGTGCGGGGCCGCCGCCCGCACCGTCGCCGCCAGAGCCACGTCCCGCGCCCCGCCCGAAGGCTCCCGATCCCCTACGGGGTGCCCCGTCTCCCCCACCGAGCGGCTCCGGCGCCCGAGCGGTCCACCGCTCCCCTTGTCCTCCCGCTCCAGCCTCACCGGCCTGAAAGGCTCCGACGATGCGTGGCCCCGCCCCCCGGCGCCGGTCCGGGTCTCGGCCGGCTCGTGGTCCGGGCGCCGGTCTTCGCCGGCGGCTTCTCCTCCGCCCTCCGGGGGCGTCCCGCCGCCGTCGGGATCGTCTTCCGGCGGCTCGGGATCGGGGAGGGCGGCTTCGATCTCTTCGGGGTCAACGCCGGGTTGCTCGAAGGGGCCGCGCCGGCGGCGGTGTGAGAGGGCCAGCAGGGCGGCCCGCCTCACGTCCTCGAGGTCCACCTCGTCCCTGGCCTCCCAGGCGGCGAGGGTCCGGGCGGTCCTGGCCGTTACTATGTCCCCCCGCAGGCCGTCCACGCCGAGCCCGGCGCAGAGCGTGGAGATCGCGAGCAGCGTCTCGTCTCCCAGCCGCACGCCCGGCAGCCGTCGCCGCGCCCCCTCGACGGAGAGGGCCAACTCCGCGTCGGCGCCGGACCACTTCGCGGCGAACCCCGAGGGGTCGGCCTCGTGGTGAAGCCGGCGGCGGACGACCTCGACCCGCTCGGCGGGGTCGGGGCTGCCGGCTACCTCGACGGTGATGCCGAACCTGTCCAGGAGCTGCGGCCTGAGTTCGCCCTCCTCGGGGTTCATCGTGCCGACGAGGACGAAGCGCGAGGGGTGGCGCACCCCCACCCCCTCCCTCTCGACGTGGTTCACGCCCATCGCCGCCACGTCAAGGAGCAGGTCCACCAGGTGGTCCGAGAGCAGGTTCACCTCGTCCACGTACAGGATGCCCCTGTGGGCCGCCGCCAGCAGCCCCGGCTCGAACGCCTTCTTTCCCTCAGAGAGCGCCTTCTCGATGTCCAAGGTCCCGGCCAGCCGGTCCGTGCTCGCCCCCACAGGCAACTCCACGAGCCGCACCGGCCGCTCCTCGGACGGCGCGTCCAATGGGTGCGGACCCGCGGGGCACTCGGGGTTCGGGGCGTCGGGGTCGCAGGAAAACGGGCATCCGGCGACCACCCGGATCGGGGGCAGGAGCCCCGCCAGCGCCCGCACAGCCGTCGATTTCGCCGTCCCCTTCTCTCCCCGCACCAGCACGCCGCCGACCTCCGGCGAGACGGCGTTCAGCAGCAGGGCGAGCTTCAGGTCCCCCTGCCCGACGATGGCGGAGAACGGGTAAGGCGAGATCATAGCCCCGACCTCCCCCGCCGGAACATCCGCGCGAACAGCAGCGTCGCAACCAGCAGGAGTGGCAGCACCAGGAACACGACGCCGCGCTCCAGGATCGCCGGTAACACGAACCGCGCGAGGAGGAACCCGAGGGCCCCGCCTACGACGGCCAGCACCACATACCTCACGCGAGCCTCACCCTGTGGTGCAAGCAGAGCCCATAAGCCATCATCCGGAGCACCACCAGCAGGGAGACGGGGAGCGTGGGCCTCATCGTAATAGAAGCGGCCTCGATGCTTACCAGCGTGCCCGCCGCGTCATCACAGGCTCCCGAACCCCCAAGAACGCTACTAGCCTTCGACCGCACGTAAAAACCCTTCACGTCCTCTCCTCCAGCATCCCCTCGTTCTCCAGGTACGCCGCCTTGAGGGCCTGGAGGTCTTCGAGGTCGGGCTCGGCCCAGAGGCCGCGCTCGGCCGCCTCGAGGAGGCGCTCGCCTATGGCGCGCAGGGCCCAGGGGTTGGACTCCTGCATAAAGTCCCGCACCCCTTCGTCGAGCACGTACTTGCGGGTGACGTCGCGGTACATCCAGTCCTCGACGACGTTCGCGGTGGCGTCGTAGCCGAAGAGGTAGTCGACGGTGGCCGAGAGCTCGAAGGCGCCCTTGTAGCCGTGGCGCTGCATGGCCTCGATCCACTTCGGGTTCGCGACCCGGGAGCGGAAGACGCGCCTGGCCTCCTCTGAGAGCGTCCTCGTCTTGACCCTCGACGGGTCTGCGGAGTCCCCTATAAACGCCTTCGGGTCGCGGCCGGTGAGGGCGCGGACGGCGGCGATCATGCCCCCGTGGTACTGGAAGTAGTCGTCGGAGTCGAAGAGGTCGTGCTCGCGGTTGTCCACGTTCTTGACGGCGACCTCCGTCCGCCTGAGGTTGTCCTCCATCGCCCCCCGCGCCTCGACCCCGTCGAGCCCCTTGCCGTAGGCGTAGCCACCCCACACGGCGTAGACCTCGGCCAGATCCGCGTCGTCCCGCCAGTTGCGCGCGTCCATGAGCGGCAGCAGGCCCGCCCCGTACGCGCCGGGCTTGGAGCCGAAGATTCGGGTCGTCGCCCGCCGCTCGTCGGCCCCGTTCCTCTTCTCCTCGTCGGCGTGCTTTCGGACGAAGTTCATCTCGGGCGCCTCATCGAGGTTGGCGACGGTGGTGAATGCTTCGTCCATGAGGGAGATCAGGTTCGGAAAAGCGTCCCTGAAGAAGCCGCTGATCCTGACCGTAACGTCGGTCCGCGGCCGCCCCAGCTCCTCTAGAGAAACGACCTCCAGCCCCGTCACCCGCCGCGACTCCTCGTTCCACACGGGCCTGACGCCGAGCAGCGCGAGTATCTCCGCTATGTCGTCGCCCCCGGTCCGCATCGCCGCCGTCCCCCAGGCCACGATGCCGACGGTCTCCGGGTACCGCCCCTCCTCCTCCAGGTACCGCCGCAGGAGGTCGTCCGCCAACCACCGCCCGACCTCCCACGAGAGAGCGCTCGGCAGCGCCTTGGGGTCTACGGAGTAGAAGTTGCGCCCCGTCGGCAGCACGTTGACGAGCCCGCGCGTCGGGGAGCCGGACGGCCCGGCCGGCACGTACCCGCCCGAGAGGCCCCCGAGCAGGTTCCCCATCTCCTCGGGCGTCCGCGCCAGCCGCGGCACCACCTCCTCCGCCGCGAACCGCAAGGTCCGCTCCACGCCCGCATCCGAGACGCCCAAAGTCTCTTCGCAGACCTCGCCGACCGCCCCCGCGTCCCAGCCGCGCCCCTCCATCGCCGCCACTAGGGCTTGCTGGGCCTCTTCGAGGCGCTCGACCACGTCCGACCCCGTTGCCACGGCACCCGGGAACCGTTCGGCCAGCGACGCCGGCGCCTCCGCGCGCGCCCCGCCGTTCTCTGCAAGGCCCCGCTCGTCGAGGCCATAGGCATTCCCTACGGCGCGGCGCAACCCGGACATCTGTCCGACACCTATGCGCAGTATCTGGGCTATTAGGTGCCGCAGAGGTTCTCCCTGCGGCGTCTCGCCGAGGACGTGGAGGCCGCCGCGGATCGGGAGGTCCTTTATCTCGCAGAGGTACCCGTCCACGTGGTTGAGGAAGTCGCCGAACTCCTCGGGCTGCTCCTCGACGCCGAGGTCGCGGTGGAGCTCGGCGTCGCGCAGGGTCTCCCAGATGCGGACGCGGATGGCGGGGAGCTTGGAGGGGTCGAGGGTCTCGACCTGGTAGTACTCGTCGAGGAGTTGCTCGAGCCTTGCGAGGTCGTCGTAGGAGTCGGCGCGGGTCATCGGCGGGATCAGGTGGTCCACCACCGTCGCGTGCGCCCGCCGCTTGGCCTGCGTCCCCTCGCCCGGGTCGTTGACGACGAACGGGTAGAAGAGGGGCACGTCGCGCAAGGTCGCGTCCGGGGCGCACGAGGAGGAGAGGCCGAGCGACTTGCCCGGCAGCCACTCCAAAGTGCCGTGCTTGCCGAGGTGGACGACGGCGTCGGCGCCGAACTCCTCGATCAGCCACCAGTAGGCGGCGAGGTAGTGGTGGGTCGGTGGGAGGTCGGGGTCGTGGTAGATGGCTATCGGGTTCTCGCCGAAGCCCCTGGGCGGCTGGATGCCCACGAAGACGTTCCCGAAGGAGAGCCCGGCGACCACGAAGTCCCCGCCCTCGACGTAGAGGCCCCCCGGCGGCGGGCCCCAGTGCCTCTCGACGTCGGCCCGCAGCCCTTCCGGCAGGCGGGCGAACCATTCGGCGTAGCGGCCCACGTCGAGCCGTCCGGCCGCGCCCGCCAGCTGCTCGCCGGTCAGGAACTCGAGGTCGTGGCCACCGGCGGCGATGAGGGCGTGGATCAGCTCGTCCCCGCCCCCCGGCGCGCCGTCCACCGCGTAGCCCGCGTCGCGCATGGCCGAGAGCAGCCTTATGGCGCTCGCCGGGGTGTCCAGCCCGACGGCGTTGCCGACGCGCGAGTGCTTTGTCGGGTAGTTGGAGAGAAGGACGGCGATCCTTTTGTTTGCGTTGGGAAGGCGGCCCAGGCGGGCGAAGCGGGTCGCGAGGCCGGCCAGACGCCGGGTCCGCTCCGGGTCCGCGCGGTAGAGGGTGAGCGGGGCGCCCACGGGCGAGTCCTGGGCCAGGCGTTCCTTGAAGGAGAAGGGCACGCCGACGACGCGGCCGTCGAACTCCGGGATGGCGACCTGCCACGCGGTGTCCAGCGGCGAGAGGCCGGCGTCCGAGCGAAGCCACGCCTCGCGCGAGCCCGTCGTGCAGATTCCCTGCACCACCGGAACCCCGAGCCCCGCCAGCGCCGGGACCTCCCACTCCAGCCACTCCTCCGGCGAGCCCTCCCTGCGGGCGTCGCCGGCGTTCGATCCACCCCCGGCGAGCACGGTCGTCACCAGGCAGTCCACCCGATCCTTCACAAGATCCAGCGCCGGCACGGACCCGTCCGCGTCGGCCCGCAGCGAGTACCCGAAGACCGGAAGCGCGTTCGCCCCGGCCTCCTCCAGCGCCCCGACCAGCGCGTCCACGAAGGCGGTGTTGCCCCCCATCCAGTGCGCCCGGTAGAAGACGACGCCGACGGTGGGAAGGTTCGGGTCGTGCATCGCCAGCAGGTCCCCTACCGACGACCCGTCCGCGAGGCGGGGGTGGTAGACGCCGACCTCCGGCAGGGCCGCCGCAGGCTCGAAGCCGTAGCCCTCCATCAGGACGGTGTCCGCGACGAAGCGGAGGAGGTTCTCCGTGTTCGCCACGCCGCCGAGGCGCAGGTACTCGAACGCTTCCAGAACGGTTCCGGAAGGCGCCGTCGAGAGGGCCGTGAGCTCCGCGTCGGGCTCCGCCTCGCCGCCGAAGAGGAGCAGGGGGACGCCCGCGTCCGCGGAGCGCCGGCGCAGGTCTTCGAGGCCCTCGGCCCAGGCCCTGCGCCCGCCGAGCAGGCGCACCATCACGGCCCGCGCCCCCGGCAGCTCCGCGCCCAGGAACGCCGCCCGGTCCTCAAGCGCGACCGGGTTGGCGCAGCGGACGTCCGGGAAGCCTTCGGGGAGCCGCTCGGACGCTTTCGCGGCGGCCAGGATCTCGGTGTCGGCGGTGGTTAGGAAGAGGAGCGAAGCTCCTCTTCCGCTGTCAGCCGTCAGCCTGTCAGCCATCAGCTTCCGCTCCGTTGGTCGTCGCCGGTTATCGTCGCGAGCCGGGCCGATAAAGCTTCCGTAGCCTCCCCGTCTTGTCTGGGCGGCGATGGGTCGCACGGAGAATCTTCGTTCGCGGTCTGCTGACCGCCGAAAGCCGATAGCTGATAGCCCACGACCGGCAGCCCCGCCGGGGCGCCGTGCTCGACGATCCGTAGCAACGCCTCCCCGTCGACGTTCTCCGCGACGAGGTCGCCAAGCCTCTCCAGTTGCGCCTCGCGGGCAGCGGCGAAGGGCTCTTCGCCCGGTCTCCAGTCGAGGTTGCGTACGGCGGCGACCCACGCGAGGAGGGCGCGGCGGAAGGCGTCGGATTCGAGGACGCCGTGCCAGGAGGTGCCCAGAGTCGCGCCGGCGCGGCAGCCCTCCGTTCCGGTTTCGGTGACGAAGAGCGGGGTGCCGTCGCGGAGTACGGTTCTGCCGTGGTGGATCTCGTAGCCGGAGACCGGCGTTCCCCCGAACCCCGGCGCCAGCCCCTCGGGGCGGGCGAGGACCTTCTCCGGCTCGAAGGCCGTCTCCACGGGCAGGAGGCCGAGGCCGGGGGCCTCAGGTCTCGTGCTCTCGACGCCGTCCAGGATCCTCCGTCCGAGCATCTGGTACCCGCCGCAGATGCCGAGGGTCGGCAGGCCGCGCCGCGCGCGTTCGGCGAAGGCCCGGTCCAGGTTGCGGGAACGGAGGAGCGCCAGGTCCTCCACGGTCGCCTTGGTCCCAGGGATGACGGCGAGGTCGGCCTCGATCAGCTCCCCGTAGGACCCGGTGAAGCGCACGGCGACGCCGGGCTCTTGGGCGAGGGCGTCGAAGTCCGTGAAGTTGCTGATGCGCCCGAGCCTCGCCACGGCGACGCGCAGGACGTCCCGGCCGAGCGGCGGCTTCGCCGGGCGGGGCGCGTCCAGGGCGAGGGAGTCCTCGCCGTCGATGCCCAGGTCCCGGACGAAGGGGAGCGTGCCGAAAAAGGGGCGCCCCGTGAGAGCGCTCATCTGGCGCAGGCCGGGCTCTAGCACCGCCGGGTCGCCGCGGAACTTGTTGACCAGAAAACCGGAGAGGAGGGCCTGGTCCTCAGGGGAGAGGAGAGCCAGCGTGCCGAAGAGGCTCGCGAAGAGGCCGCCGCGGTCTATGTCCCCGACGAGGAGGACGGGCAGGCGCGCCGCCCTCGCGAGGCCCATGTTGGCCAGGTCGTTCTGCCTGAGGTTGATCTCCGCCGGGCTCCCCGCCCCCTCGCAGATTACGACCTCGAACCGCGAGCGCAGGTCCTCTAAAGAGTCGAGGACTATGGGCAACAGCTCCCTCTTCATACCCCCGTAGCTCCTCGCGCTCGCGGTGGCCCAGGGCCTGCCGCGCACGACGACCTGGGTGGTCCGTTCGGCCGACGGTTTGAGGAGGACGGGGTTCATCGCCGCCTCTGGCTCGATCTTTGCGGCGGCTGCCTGGGAGGCCTGGGCGCGCCCGATCTCCGCGCCCTCCCGCGTCACGAACGAGTTGAGCGCCATGTTCTGCGCCTTGAACGGCGCTACCTTTATCCCCTCCCGCGCGAGCCACCGGCAGATGCCGGACACGACCACGCTCTTGCCGGCGTCTGAGTGGGTGCCGGCGACGAGCAGCGCCCCCCTCAAGCCGCCCCTCCCCTGCGCCTCGCCCGCTCGCACAGGAGCCCGAAGAGCGCGCCGAGCCCGGCCCAGAACACGAGCTGCGTGCCGAAGGACGAGAGGCGGAAACCCCACAGCAGCCCTGGAGGGAACCCCTCGGCCGATGCCCCCGGCGGCAGCGCCAGGAACAGGACCGCCACGACGGCCAGCAGCCCACCGCCAACCACCGCGCGCCGCTTGGCGGCCTCCACCCCCCTCTCGCGCATCCAGCGAGCCGCGAGCCACGCCGCGAGCACGGCCAGCAGGGAGAGGGCCACCAGCGCGAAGTAGGCGGCGGTGCGGGCGCCGATGGTCGAGGGGTCCCCGACAGAAGGCGGGTTAGCCGGGTACTTCAGGAAGGGGATCGCGAACGCACCCGCGAAGAGGGCCGCCGTAAGGTAGAAGCTGCGCTTCAGGTCGCCCTCGGCGGCCAGCCGCCCCCGGAAGAAAGCGAAGACGAGGCCGAAAAAGCCCCCGCCCGTCGTCCCGAAGAGCCCCGTAGCGAAGAAAAGCCCGGCCTTCTGGGTCGTGCGGGAGAAGACCTCCTCCTCCGCATGGCCGTGTCCGGCGGAGGCCTCCTCGAAGGCGATGGCGCGGTCGAGCAGGGGCTCCCCGACGAAGAAGGCGAAGAGGCCCGCGAGAAGGCCGGCGAGCAGCCCGGCGGCGAGGCCGCGGCGCAGGTAGGTTGAGACCACGCCCCTCCTAGTGGCAGGGGGCGGCGAGCAGGTGTCGCCCGTCGTGGGCGAACTCGTGCAGGTAGTCGAAGGCACCCGCGGCCTGCCCGAAGAGGGGAGCCAGCAGGGATCCGCTCGCGGAGAGGAGCACGAACAAGAAGACCAGCATGAGCGCCAAGGCCATCCAGCCCCACAGGGGCAGCGTCGGCGAGGGGTGCCGGGGGAGTCGCTTATCCAATGTTGCCTCCTTCTCGGGGTCCTCGCCCCGGTCGGAAACTCCGCGGTCGGAAGGCCAGTCTCCTGGCTCCCGGATCTTCGCTAACCCCGGCCTTCCCGCCGGCTGCGCCGCCGACAGTGGCCCCACTTCGGGCTCGCTCCCCGGTTACAGTGGCGGGACCGCGCCGGACTCCAACCGGCTTCCTGCGTCCCTCCGCCGCCTGTCTACTACGCGGGCCAGCATAGCCGCAGCCCCCCCGCGCGTCAACCGCCCCGGGCGTGGTATAAAGCGCGGGTCGCATGGAGAGCATCCTCAACTTCCTCCAGTCCATTCCCAACTCCCCGAGCGGGGTCCTCGATTTCGTCACGGGCCTCCTCCTCGAGTACGGCTACCTCGTCATCTTTCTCGGGGCCGCGCTGGACAACTTCGGCCTCCCCTCCTCGGGGGACATCGTCCTGTTTGCGGGCGGGTTCTTCGCCAACAACGGTCAGGCGGCCCTCCCGCTGGTCATGCTCAGCGGGTTCGCGGGTGCCCTCGTCTCGGACAACTCGGTGTACTGGATCGGCAGGATAGGCGGGCGGCCCCTGATCAGCCGCATCCTGAAGGTAAGGATCCTCCACTTCCTGATAAACGAGAAGAGCCTGGGGAAGGTCGAGCGCTACTTCGAGACCCACGGCGGCAAGACGGTCTTTGTCGGACGCTTCGGGCCCGGCCTGCGCAGCATGACCCCCCTCTTCGCCGGCGTCACGAGGATGGGAT
>DASYWA010000137.1:0-3419 GCA_035936475.1 Rubrobacter sp.
AGCACCGGGACCGTGGACCAGGACCAGGAGGTCGCCGAAGCCGGCGCCGCAGCTTTTTAGAGCGGTCAGCTTTCAGCAAAAACCAAAAGCTGACCGCCGAGAGCGAGGGCCGGAGCGGGCTGATGGCTGACAGCGGCCGGAACTCCGCGCCGGCCTACCTCTTGTTGCCGAAGAGGGTCTGTCGGGTCTGCTCGTCCATGTCGCGGTTGAGCTGGCGGCGCTGTTCGGCGAAGAGTTCGAGGCCGCGCTGGACGGCGGGGCGTGCCTCCACGGCTTCGTACCAGCGGTTGAGGTTCGGGTAGTCGGCCGGGTCCTGGCCCTGATTCTCGTGGGGCACGAGCCACGGGAAGACGGCGACGTCTGCGATGGTGTAGTCGTCGGCGGCTATGTACTCGGACTCGGCGAGGCGCCGGTCTATCACGCGGTAGATCCTGGCCGCCTCGTCCGTGTAGCGCTCGATGGCGTACGGAATGGTCTCCGGGGCGTACTGGCGGAAGTGGTGGGCCTGCCCAAGCATCGGGCCCACCGAGCCCATCTGGAACATCAGCCACTCCAGCACGCGGTACCGCCCGCGGGGGTCGGTGGGGAGAAAGCGGTCGGTCTTCTCGGCGAGGTAGATCAGGATGGCCCCGGACTCGAAGACGGAGATGGGCTCGCCGTCGGGCCCCTCGGGGTCCACGATCGCCGGCATCTTGTTGTTCGGGCTGATCTTGAGGAATTCCGGCTCGAACTGGTCGCCGGCCGCGATGTTGACGGGCCTCACCTCGTAGGGCAACCCTAGTTCTTCCAGAAAGATCGAAGCCTTCCACCCGTTCGGCGTGGGCCAGTAGTAGAGGTCGATGGGACTCGGCACGTTCTTCTCCGTTCGTGGCGTATAGACGCTCTTGAGTATATGAGAGATTCGGCCCGCCGAAGTAAACCCGTTCCCGAACCCCGCCCCTAGGGTGTGAAGCCCAAAACCTCTGCCCGCGCCACCCGCCGCACCACCAACAAGGTCAGCGCGCAGACGCCCATCAGGAAAAAGTAAGAGAGCGCGTCGCCCCCGAGGTCGGCCAGAAAACCGCCGAGGGGGGAGCCGACGGCGTAGCCCGAGGCCCAGGCGAAATTGGTTATGGCGAAGGCGACGGCCTGGTCGAGGCCAGCCTTATCGGTGCCGCGGGAGAAGAGCGCCGTTCCCGGCACGAGGGGGGCGTTGAAGGCCCCGCCGGCGAGCACGACGAGGAGCGCCACGAGCCACGGGTTCACGGCCCAGGCCAGCACCGCGAGTATCCCCATCGAGAGGAGCAGGCCCGCGACCACGGGCGGCCGGTAGCCGCTGCGGTCCGTCCAGCGCCCGAGCAGCGGGTGGACCACGGTCTCGAAGCCCGCGCTCACGAGGAAGACCGTCCCGACGGCCGCCGCCCCCCACCCGACGGCCGCGAGGTCCAGCGGGACGAGCACGGCCAGCGCGGAGAACAGGAGGGGCGAGAGCCCGATAAACCAGAGGCCCGTGAGGAGCGCCGGCCTCCGGACGGTCCGCAGCGCCCCGACGAGGGACCCGCCGCCCGTGGGCGCGGGCGCGGGCTCGACGGCGGCCCAGAGGGCGATGACGCCGCCGGCCACCGCGACGGCCGCAAAGGTCGGGACGAGGCCGACGATGGCCGCGACGCTGCCGAAGGCGGGCCCGAGGAGGGCGCCGCCCACGGCGGCGCTCAGCATCACCCCGATCAGCTCCCCGCGCCGCTCCTCGGGCGCCCGGGCCACGAGCCACGTGAACGCCGCCACCCACGACAGAGCGCTCCCGAACCCGCCGACGAACCGCGTGAGGACGAGCAGCCAGGTCTCGTCCGCCAGCGCGAAGCCGACGCTCGTGAGGCTCATCAGGGCCAGGCCGACGAGGGCGGCGGGCCTGACCCCCGCGCGCGAGGCCAGGTAGCCGCCGGGCGCCGCGCCAACCAGCACCCCGGCCCCAAACGCGCCGCCGAGCAGGCCGACGGCGGACTTGGAGAGGCCGAACTGCTCGTTGAAGTACGGGACGAGCGGGGTCAGGGCGGCGTAGAAGATGGTGTCCACCAGGACGATGGCGCAGCAGAGGGCAAGGAGTCGTCGCACGGCGGTATTCTACTGCCGGAGAGCGTTTCGTCTGGTAAGCGCTTCACGGAGCCGGAGGGCCCGGCTGCTAATATAGCCATCGTGAAGGGCGCGACCGACGCGGTTTCTAGATGGCTCGCCTGGGCTCGCAGGAGCCGGGCGAACAAGGTCCTGTTCGTCCTCAGCGTCTCGCTGGCGGCCTTCGTGACGGGCGCGTTCGCGTGGGCGACGCTCTACCCGGATCCGGGCAACTTCGCGCGGTACTTCGCGTTCTACTGGGTGTGGGGGCTGTGCGCTATCGGCGTGCTTTTGGCGATGGCCGAGTACAAGACGAGCCCGCTGAGGAAACACCGGGAGCGGGGGCACCTCTTCATCCTGCTGTACATCGGCGCGCTGCTGATCGTGACGCGCGCGCTGAACGCCGTCCTCTACTACGGTACGTAGGGCCGCCCTAGCGGCGCGGTGGGCGAACGCATATAATTCAGGGTCTCATGCCAAAAGCGCTCCTATTCGATCTCGACGGCACCCTCTCGAACACCGACGCCGTCCATTTTCCGAACTGGATCGAGATCCTGCGTCCATACGGGGTGGAGGTGACCCGCGAGCTCTACGAGGAGAAGCTGAGCGGGCGGGTCGACAGGGAGGCCGTCGAGGACGTCCTGCCCGACCTCCCCGACGAGGAGGTGGACGAGCTGCTCGAGAGGGAGGAGCTGCGCGCCCGGCAGCGGTCGAGCGAGATCGGACCCCTCCCGGGGCTGCGCGGCCTCATCGAGGCGGGGCGCCGGCGCGGCCTGCCCCTCGCCCTGGTCACCAACTCCAACGTGGAGGACGCCGGCGAGATCCTGCAGCCGCTCGGCCTTGACGGCGCCTTCAGCCCCGTCATCTACCCGCGGGACACGTCCGAAGACAAGCCCGCCGCGCTGCCCTACGAGCGGGCGCTCGAGGAACTGGGCCTCTCGGCCGAAGAGGTGGTCGCCTTCGAGGACTCCGTGACCGGCGTCCGTTCGGCGGTGGAGGCCGGCATCCGGACCGTGGGCATAACCTCCGGCCATCCTCCCGAGGATCTCATCGAAGCCGGGGTCGAGATCGTCGTCGGGGACTTCATGGATCCCGCCCTCTACGACTTTCTCGGCTGGGACTGAGCGACGGCTATAGGCGGGCCGTACCGGACCCTGCTCTTCGACCTCGACGGCACCCTCGCCGAGACGGACTCGTTGCACCTGCCGACGTGGGTCGATGCCCTGCTGCCCCACGGCATAGAGGTGGACGAGGCGTTCTACAGGGAGAACATCAGCGGCCGGGCCAACGCCGAGATCGTCGGGAACTTGCTCCCGAACCTCTCCGCGCGG
>DASYWA010000138.1:0-18036 GCA_035936475.1 Rubrobacter sp.
TTGATGAACTGGACCTGGGTCTTGAGGCTGCCGCACTCGAAAAAGTAGAGGCGCAGATCGTCCACTTGTTCTCCCTTCGGTCGAACGCTGTCAGCCGACAGCTATCAGCTTCTTACCGCTCCGGTGTCACCCCCACACAATGCCCCGACCCAGCGTCAACTGCTTTCGTTCCGTGGTCCGGACAACGCTCCGCCTCTCGCCAATTGGCTGAAAGCTGATAGCTGACCGCTATTGGCTCTACTACCAATTCTCCATCGACTCGCGCAGGATGCTTGCCAAGTCCTCCTCCGTCACCTCTTTCGGGGAGCCGACGAGCAGGCGCTGCTGTTTCATGGCGCCCTCGACGAGGTCGTCTATGTCGTCCTCGGTGTAGCCGAGCTCGCGGACGCCGCTCGGGGCGCCGACGTCCTTCATGAGGCTTATGAGGATCTCGGGCAGCGTGTTCTCGTCGGCATCCGGGATGGACTCCCCGGCGAGCAGCTCCGCGACCTCCTTGTGGCGCTCGGGCATGGCGTCGTAGGTGAAGCGGAAGGCCGCAGGCGCCGTGACTATGACGGACCAGCCGTGCGGGACGAAGGGGTGGTCCTCGGGGTAGCCGGGCGGCTGCCACTCGTGCTTGAGGCCGGCTATGGGGTAGGCGCAGGCGTGCGGGATGTGGACCCCCGCCGAACCGAAGCCGACGCCGGCCAGGGAGGCCCCGAGCATCATGGCGCCCCTGGCCTCGACGTCCTCGCCGTCCTTCACGGCCCGGCGGAGAAACTTGCCGCCGAACTCAAGAGCCTTGCCGCTCCACATGTCCGCGATGGGGTTGGACCCCTGGTAGGGCGGCCGGTCGTCGGGGCTGTCGGGCTTGGGACGGGCGTCGTAGGGCTTGGAGAGGAACGACTCGGCGGCGTGGCAGACCACGTCGAGGCCGCAGGAGGACGTCACCTCCGGGGGCATGGTCATGGTCAGCAGCGGGTCCACGAGGCCGCGGTCGGGACGCAGGTACTGGTGGGAGATGCCGGTCTTCACCCTCTGGTCCGGGATGTCCAGGATGGCCACCGTGGTCGCCTCGGCCCCGGTGCCCGCCGTCGTCGGGACGGCCAGGAGGGGTTTCAGGGGCGAGGGCGGCTTCTTGCCGTCGCCGACGGGGGCGTTGACGTAGTCCATGATCTCGCCGCCGTGCGTGGCGATGAGGTCGGAGACCTTGGCCGTGTCTATGCTGGTCCCGCCCCCCACGGCCACGAACCCGTCGAAGTTGCCGTCCCTGGCGAAGTCCGCCGCCGCCTGCAAGGAGTCGGCCGTCGGCTCGACGCGGGAGCGGTCCCACACCTCGACCTCGACGCCTTCGGCCTCTATGAGCTCGACGACGCGGCCCGTTATGCCGGCCTGTACGATCCCGGGGTCCGAGACGAGCATGACCCGGCTCATCCTGAGCCGCTTGACCTCCCAGCCCACCTCCTCGGCCGCGCCCCGCCCGTACTTTATGGGTGTGGCCTCCATGGTAAAGACGGTCTCGTTGCCGTTGGCACCCATGCGCTCCCCTTCTCTGCGCTTTCCCCTGTACCTGAGCAATATACGTCCGGCCCAGGCCAGCGGCAACCCGCGATTCGGCTCCGGTATGTGCCGTTAACACATAAGTTTCTTTTAATAGTATAATTCCGCCGAATGCAGACTCTAAAGCGTATGTCAGGGAGGTTTTTCGGTTGACGGAGGAGCGAGGGTCCCGGTCCGTCATGGATCCCACGGATCTGTGGCGGCAGTGGTACGAGACGAGCACGAGGCTCTGGTCCGAGGCGGCGCGCGGTGTGCCCGGCGGCGTGGACCCGGCCGGCTTCTACCGGCGGTGGTTCGAGGGCGCGCGCGAGATGCAGGGGCGCATGATCGGGGCCGCCCCCGCGGCCGTCGATGGCGCCCCCGGCGTGCAGGACATGTGGCAGCGGTGGTCCGAGGCCTCGACGGCGAGCTGGCAGAAGGGCGCCGAGCTCGGCCAGAACGCCGTGGACCTCTTGCCCCGTTGGACGCAGATGCTCGAAGAGGCGCGGGACAACCTCCTCGCCGGCGGTAACCTGCCCGCGGACCCCTTGCAGTTCGCGACCCGGTGGTACAACGCCACCAGCGGCCCCTTCTCGGACTTTGTGGGGGACGTCATCGAGCGCGAGGAGTTCCTGGAGCCCTCGAGCCAGTTCCTCCAGAGCTACGCGGGCTTCTACAAGGTCTTCAAGCGCAACTCCGAGGAGTACCTTAAGAGCCTGCAGTTCCCCGTCCGGTCGGACATCTCGCGGGTCGCTGGCCTCGTCATCAACCTGGAGGACAAGATAGACCGGATCGAGGAGGTCCTCGAAGACTTCGAGTACACCCCCGCCAAGCCCGCCACCGCCGACTCCATCGAGGCGCTCGAGGAGCGCATCGGCGGCATCGAGCGCGCCCTGGAGCGGCTCAGGCGGGCCGGGAGGCAGAACTCCACCGCCGAATCCGTGCAGACGCTGGACGGGCGGCTCGACGGCGTCGAGAGCAAGCTCGACCGGCTACTCGCCGCGCTTGAGAGCCAAAACCAGAACGGCGACGCTTCGGCGATCACCCCGGCACAGAGCAATGGGCCCACCGTCGAGATCAGGGCGACCGACGCGGCCAGGCGCAAGGCGCAGGAACTGGACGTGACCTTGGCCGAGGTAGAAGGCACCGGCTTCAACGGGGAGATCACCGTCGGAGACGTGCGCAGGAAGGGAGACAGCTAGATGACGGAGACCGCCAACTACGGCGCGCAGCCAACGTCGGGCGACCCGGCAGTTCCGGCAGACGTCGAGAACTTTTTCGACAAGTACAGCCGCGGGATGAGGATCGTGGTCGAGGGCGCCCAGGCCGACACCGGCCAGACGCCCAAGGAGACCGTCTGGACCAAGAACAAGGCGAAGCTCTACCACTACGCGCCCGCCGCCGAGAAGAAGCACCCGGTCCCGATCCTGATGGTCTACGCCCTCATCAACCGTCCTTACATCCTGGATCTGATGCCGGGCAACAGCTTTATCGAGTACCTGGTCGGCGAGGGCTTCGACGTCTACATGCTCGACTGGGGCATCCCCGGCGACGAGGACAAGGACCTCGACTTCGAGAACTACGTAATGGACTACCTGCCGCGGGCCGTAAAGAAGGTCCTCAGGCACTCGGGGTCGGACGAGTTCACGCTGCTCGGCTACTGCATGGGCGGCACGATGAGCGTCATGTACGCCTCGCTCTTCCCGGAGCACCTCAAGAACCTCGTGCTCCTCACCGCCCCCATAGACTTCCCCGAGGACGAGATGGGGCTCTACAGCCTCTTCACGAGCGAGAAGTACATGAACCCAGGCCTGCTCGCCGACGCCTTCGGGAACATCCCGGGCGAGATGATCGACACCGGCAACCGGATGCTCAAGCCCGTCACCAACTACGTCGGCACCTACGTCAACATGTGGGAGCGCCTCTTCGAGGACAAGCCGATGGAGACCTGGCTCGCCATGAACAAGTGGGTCAACGACGGCCCGCCGTTCCCGGGCGCCACGTTCCGGCAGTGGATCAGCGAGTTCTACCAGCAGAACAAGCTCTCCAAGGGCGAGATCGTGCTGCGGGGTCGCCGCGTGGACCTCTCGAACATAAAGGTCCCGCTCCTCAACATCGCCGGCACGAAGGACCACATCTGCGCCCTCCCGCAGGCCGAGGCCACCATGGGCCTCGTCGGCAGCGAGGACAAGGAGTTCTACCCCATCGAAGCCGGCCACGTCGGCCTCATGACCGGCCGCGGCGCCAAGAGGGGCCTCTGGCCGAAGGTAAGCTCCTGGCTCGGAGAGCGCTCCGGCGCGTAGAACCGCAAACCTAACAGCAACGTTGGGAGGGCGGGGCCTCAGAGGCCCCCCCTTTTTTCGTCCCGAACGCGTGAAGCGTTGCGCTGCGGGTATACATTGGTCCGGACAGAGGACGAGCTTCGAGAGGAGTGGCAATGGCGTACAGCGTGATCGTCTGGCTGGTGGACCCGGGCAAGCACCCGCAGCAGGACGAGGAAGAGGAGCGGGCCCGGGCCGGCAGCGACCAGGCCCCCGGAGCCCACACGGGCTCCACCGTAGGCTACACCCTGCCCCGGATGCGCTACGGCGTCTACGAGAGCCAGGAAGAGGCCGAGGGCGCCCTTTCGGAGATCTCCGACAGCCTGCAGCAGAACAAGCCACTGAGGATCACCTCCCAGGCCAGCCGGCAGTGGCTCCTCCCCGCCGACCGCGTCCACTACGTCGTCTGCGAAGAGGTCCAGCGGCCCAAGGACCAGTAACCCCTCGGTACGGGAAGGGGGCAGGGCCGGCTTCGCGGCCCCGCCCCCTTCCGTTGTTCCGGCCGAAGCTGCTATCCTCCGCACGGATCAGAGAGAAGGAGGAAGCGTGTCCAGCGAGACCTTGCGGCGGCCCGTGGACGAAGGCGTTCGGGAGACGCCGACCGTGTACCACATTCCGGTGTGCCCCTTCTCCCAGCGGCTGGAGATACTGCTGGCCCTGAAGGGCCTGGACGAACGCGTCGCCTTCCACGTCGTGGACATCACGCGCCCGCGGCCCGAATGGCTGCTGGAGAAGACGCGGGGCACGACGGCGCTGCCGGTCTTAGAGACCGCCGAGGGCGGGATCATCAAGGAGAGCATGGTGATCCTGCGCTACTTGGAAGATGTCTTCCCCGATCCCCCCGTCGCCCAAGAAGACCCCTACCGGCGCGCCGTGGAGAACATGCTGATCGCGCAAGAGGCCGACTTCGGCATGTGGGGCTACCGCTACGTGATGAACGCCGACCCCGCCAGACGCGAGGAGTTCCGCCAGGGGATGCTCGACCGGTACGCCAGGCTGGACGACTTTCTCCAGCAGCACAATCCCTCGGGCACTTTCCTCTTCGAGGACTTCGGCCTCGCGGAGACGGTCTTCACGCCGTTCTTCATGCGCTTCTGGTTCCTGGAGTACTACGAAGACTTCGACCTCCCCGACGACGCCCGCTACGACCGCGTGCGCAGGTGGCGCGACGCGTGCCTCGCCCACCCCGCAGCCCAACAGGTAACAGAGGAACAAGTAGTGAAGCTCTACTACGATTACGCTAGGGGCGCGGGCAACGGCGCCCTGCTCCCCGGCCGCGCCCGCTCCTCCTTCACCTTCGACCCCGACTGGTCGGCCCGCCCCTGGCCGCCCCGCGACAAATACGAGCATGCCGCCACGGACGCGGAGCTGGGCCTCGCCTAAAACAAAACGGACCACGGAGGCCCGACGCCTCCGCGGTCCGCATCCTCAGCCGTCGGTCAGGCCCTAAAACCTGAAACCTAGAGCCTAAGACCTAAAGCCTTACTTCTCCCTGACGTAGGTCCCGGGGGCGTCCTCGAGGGGCGGGTAGTTGTCGCTGCCCATCTTCGGCGGGTTCACTTTCTTGCCGGAGAACGGTTCGAGCCAGTTCGTCCAGTCCACCCACCAGGAGCCCTCGCGCTCGGTGGCGTTGGCGCGCCACTCTTCGGCGGTGGCGGCCGAGCCGGCGTCGCCGGACTCGTTCACCCAGTGGCGGCCCTTGCCCTTGCTCGGAGGGTTGATCATGCCGGCTATGTGGCCCGAGTTGGCGAGGGCGAAGCGGGTCTTGGCGTTCGTGATCTGGCCGATCTTCCACGCCGAGTACCACGGAACTATGTGGTCCTTCTCGGCGCCGACGGCGTAGACCTCGCCCTCGATGGTGCCGAGGTCTATCTTGCGGCCCTTGACCTCGACCTTGCCGGGCTTGACGAGGTTGTTCTCCAGGTAAGTGTTCCTCAGGTAGAAGGAGTGGGCGTCACGGGCCATGCGCGTGCCGTCGGAGTTCCAGTAGAGGAGGTCGAAGGCGGGCGGCTTCTGGCCGAGCAGGTAGTTGTTTACGACGTTGGACCAGATCAGGTCGTTCGACCGGAGCAGGTTGAACATGTTGGCCATCTTGCGGTTGTCGAGGTAACCGCGCTCCATCATCTGCCGCTCCATGAACTCTATCTGCGGCTCGTCGATAAAGACCGCGGTCTCCCCCACGTCGGAGAAGTCCTGCAAGGAGACCATGAACGTGCAGGCGTTGAACGGGTTCTCGTCCCCGCCGGCGGCGAGCCAGGCGAGCGTTACCGCGAGCAGCGTCCCGCCCACGCAGTACCCAACCGGGTTTACCTTGTCCGAGCCGGTGATGTCCTTGACGGCCTCGACGGCCGACAGGGGCCCCATGGTCATGTAGTCCTCGAACTGGATGTCCTCCATCGAGGCGTCCGGGTTCTTCCAGGAGGTCATGAAGACGGTGAAGCCCTCGTCCACGAGGTACTTGACCATGCTGTTCTTCGGCTGGAGGTCGAGGATGTAGTACTTGTTGATCCAGGGCGGGAAGAAGACTATCGGGGTCTCGCGGACCTTGTTCGTCGTCGGCTCGTACTGGATGAGCTCTATGAGATCGTTGCGGTAGACGACCTTGCCCGGCGTGATCGCGAGGTTCTCCCCCGGCTGGAAGGCCGTGGCGTCGGTCATGTTCATCCGGCCCTCTTCGAGGTCCGCGAGCAGGTTCCTTGCGCCCTCGGCGAGGCTCGCCCCGCCGGTCTCGAAGGCCCGCTTGAGGGCCTGCGGGTTGGTCAGCAAGTAGTTGACGGGGGCCATGGCGTCAACGAACTGCTGCAGGTGGAACCTGAGGCGCCGCTGCTCGTCGGTGTCCTGCCCGTCGGTCGCCTCGGCCTCATTGAGGAGGTACTCGGAGGCGAGCAGGTACGACTCCTTGAGCGTCTCGTAGAACGGGTTCTCGGCCCATTCGGGTGCTGCGAAGCGCTTGTCGGGGCGTCCCTCTTCTTCGTCCTCTTTCTTGCTCTCGATGCCCCAGAAGCGGTTGGCGGCGTCCTGCCAGTTCTCGAAGGCGGCACCCCAGACCTTGGCGTTGAAGTCGGCGGCCCGCTGCATGGCGTTTACCGGGTCGGCCAGCTCGCGCTGCCAGAGGGTCTGCAGGGACTTGCCTATCTCGACCCAGTTTATGGGCAGCACGTTCTGCACGGGGTTGGCGTCCCAGAGCTTCTCCATCGTGGAGAGCAGGGGGTCGTTCCGCAGCGCGCCGCTCGGAACGTTCTCGCCATCCTCCTTCGTGGAGACGCCGGGCGAGGCGAGCCAGGGGACGCTGGCGCCCGGCGCCGCCGTCATCGCGCCCATGTTCGCCCGCATCCACTGCGTCCAAAGATCAAAAGGCATCGGCGGGGTCCCCACAGTCCCGCTGCCGCCCGTACGCTCTTCGCTCATCTTGTCCTCCAGATAGACCGCGTCTTCTCCTTATGTTGCGAGACACAGTCTACCCGTTTTGGACCGTCGCCAGACGTGGAGATCAGGAGAGCCCGATCCAGGCTTTCACCCGACCTACCCAGCCACGGAGGGCGCTTATGGCGCCGCGGAGCAAACCTTCGGTCTTCCGGGGCTCCTCCACCGTGGGCCGGCCGCCGGTCTCGCGGGCCGGCGTGGCATCGCGGGACTTGAGGAAGCGCACGACCTCCCGGTTTACGTCGTCGAACCGCTCGATAAACACCAGGTGGCCGGCGTCCTCGAGGATCCGCAGCTCCGCGCCCGGTATCGCGTCTGCCAGGGCGCGGGCGTTGGCGGGCGGCACGTAGCGGTCTTCGGAGCCGTGGATCACGAGCGTCGGCGAGGTTATGCGCCCGACCTCCCCGGAGAGGTCGAACCGGGCCCCCGCCCTTGCCTGCTCGTAGTACGAGAAGGCCGAGGGCGAGTGGGCGAGCCGCCAGCGCACGATCTTCTCGAACTCTTCGGGCTTCTCCGCCCGGTATACCTCCCCGGTCGCGGCCGCCAGCGCCTTGCGGACGGCGGCCTCGGCGCTGAAGGTACCGAAGCCCATCATGTCCGCCAATGCCCCCAGCGACATCGCCTCGGGGGCCCTGCCCCCGTAGCTCGTGCACACGAGCACGAGCCGGTCCACGAGTTCGGGCCGCGCGAGCGCGAGCTCCTGGGCCACGAAGCCGCCTAGGGAGGTGCCGAGCACGTGCGTCTTGGCAACCCCGAGGTGGTCGAGGAGGGCGATGACCTCGCCCGTGAGGTCGGCAACGCCGTTGCGCAGGCCCCTCTCCCCCCTCACGTCGAAGGTGATGGTCCGGAAGTGCCGCGAGAAGGCCGGGACCTGCTTGAACCAACTCCACCGCCCGAAGCCGAGCCCGTTGACGAGGAGCAGCGGCGGCCCCTCGCCCTTGACGTCGTAGTCTATGCTGGTGTTTTCGGTGATCTTTACGGGCACGTGGCCCTCCTCCGTCTCGAAAAACCCATCCTAGACCGCGTAGTAACCCGGCCTCTCCGGGTGGCCGAGCGCGCCGAGCACGTCCTCTGCCACCCCAGCGAGCGGCTGCCGGGCGTCAACGACCCTGAGCACGCCCCGATCCTCGTAATGCTTCTTGAGGGCCGCGTGCTCTCGGCGGTATGCGTCGAGACGCCGCCTGAGCGACTCCTCGGTGTCGTCGTCCCGCCGCACGAACGGCCCGGGGTCGAGCCTCTCGCTGGGCTCGGGGGGCGGGTCGTTCTTCAGGTGGTAGGGGACGTCCGTGGCCCGGCTGTGCACCCGGCCGCCGAGGACCCGCTCCACTAGCTCCTCGTCCGACGGCCCCTCTAGCGAGATCACGTGGTGCAACAGCGACGTGCCGCGCTCCTCTAGCTCCGCGTCCAGCGCCTCCGCCTGCCCCAGGTTGGCGGGGAAGTCGTCGAGGGCGAACCCGCCCGCCGTCCGCACGTGCGGCAGCAGCAACCCCAAGACTACCTCGTCGGGGACGGGATCTCCCGCGTCGTGGTAGGCCCCTATCTGCGTCCCCAAAGGCGTCCGGGCCTCGATCTGGGCCCGCACCAGATCCCCCGTAGAGAGCCTCGGACTGCAGTTGTAGAACGGCAGCGACCACGACAACCTCTGCGCCTGGGTGCTCTTGCCCGATCCCACAGGTCCTATGAAAGCTACTCTCATGCTCCTCTCGAACGCCGCTACTCGGCGACCCGCTGGGCGAGCAACCGCCGGGCCTTCTCTGCCCTGAGCCGGTTCTCGTCGCGTACCTCGCGGAAGAACCCCGCGAGCTCGTCGTCCGCCGAACCCTCGGCCCTGCGGGCCAGATCCTCGTACAGGTCAACGTCCCGCAAAACCGCCTCGTACAACGCCTTCTTCATAAACTTCTACCTCTCATAAACTCAGAGACCGGACACACACAGTCGCCCGACTTCCCTGATCTCTTGCGGCCCGTAGCCCGGGCCTCCAGACGATTATATTCCTGTTGCATATACTGTCAATTTGCACTTAGTTACGAAGTGTTGCTACCCTTCCCGTTTTCGTCCGGGGGCTCTGGCGGCGGCCGGTCGTTCGGGGGCCAAAGTACGCGCTTTCGCGGGGGACGGGGGTCGGGATCTGGGGAATGCGGTGCACACTTCGGACCATTTTTCGGCGCGTCGGGGTGTTTCGCAGTTGACGGTTCGCCCGCAACGAGCAACAGTAACCCTAGCCGGTGTCCGCGTCTTCTCCTTTCCCTTTCACCCCATCAGCGGGCATCGGCGCCCACCACCGTCCGGTGGATTGACCCTGGTCCCGGAGGAACCTATATTGGTTCCGGCGCAAGGACCGGCAGATTGAGGGGATCAGGATGACCATTACGCCCGGCGGGGTGCGGAGCGAGGTCAGGCCGACGGACTTTATCGGGGCCGACCGGCTTCTCTCCGAGGAGGAGAAGGGTATCAGGGACGCCGTCCGCGGTTTCGTGGACCGGGAGGTGATCCCCTCGGCCGCGGACCACTGGGACCGGGCGGAGTTCCCGTTCGATCTTCTCCCCGGACTCGGGGAGCTCGGCCTCATGGGCGGCACCTTCTCCGGAGAGTACGGGTGCGCGGGGTGGAATAACGTCGCCTACGGGCTCGCCATAGCGGAGTTGGCGCGGGGATCGGGCAGCCTCGCTACCTTTCTGCACGTGCAGAGCGGGCTCGCGATGACCGCCATCCACGAGCTCGGCAGCGAGGAACAGAAGCAACGCTGGCTCCCCGGGATGGCCCGGTGCGAGAAGATCGGCTGCTTCGGCCTCACGGAACCCGACGCGGGGAGCGACCCTGGCTCCCTCGCGACGACCGCCGCGGAGAAGGACGGCGGTTACGTGCTCGACGGGGAGAAGAAGTGGATCGGCAACGCCTCCTTCGCGGATGTGGCCGTCATCTGGGCGAGGACCGGGGACGGGAAGATCTCCGGTTTTCTAGTCGAGGGGGACAACCCCGGCTTCCGCGCCGACGTCCTCCCCCGCAAGGCCTCCCAGCGGGCCGCCTGGCAGACGCACATTAGACTCGAAGGCTGCCACGTCCCGGAAGAAGCCCGGTTGCCGGGGGCCACGGGCCTGGGCTCGACGCTCTCGGTGCTGACGCACTCGCGCTACGGGGTGGGCTGGGACGGGCTCGGCCAGGCCGCCGACTGCTACGAGACGGCGCTCGCCTACGCCGGGACCCGGGAGCAGTTCGGGCAGCCCATAGCGACGTTCCAGCTCGTGCAGCAGAAGCTCGTGGAGATGGTCAACGAGATCTCCTTGAGCCAGCTCCTCTCCATCCACGTCGGCCGCCTCAAGGACGAAGGCCTCCTCGACCCGCCCACGGTCTCCATGTTCAAGATGAACAACGTCGCCAAGGCCCGCCGCACCGCGGCCCTGGCCCGCGAGGTCCTCGGCGGCAACGGCATCCTCCTCGACTACCGCATCATGGAGCACATGGCGGACATAGAGGGCGTCTACACCTACGAGGGCACCAACGACGTGAACACCCTGATCGTTGGCCAGGCCATCACCGGCCACCGCGCCTTCTCCCCCCGCCCCCCGAAGGACGCGACCCGCGACGGCCGCGCCGAAGAGAAGCCCCGCTGACCGTGCGGGAGGCCGACCGCGCCAGGCTCGAGATCTCGGCCGAAGAAGCCCGCCTCGTCGCCAACCTCCTCCGCTACGCCGTCAGCCTGAACACGGCCGTCGGCCTCGTCCGCGCGCGGCGCCGCCTCGCCACGACCACCTACAGGGCCACCGAACTCGCCGCCCTCATCCTGGAAGGCAAACCGTTCGACCAAGCCGCCGAAGAGGCAGCAAAGACCTGGACCGGCTCCCTCGAAGAAGACCACCGCCGCGCCCTGAACCTCATCCAAACCCAACGCGACGCCCTACTGCAGGCGATGTCCGGCCGCCTGAAGCCCGAACAACTCGCCGAGTACCTGGAGGTCACCCAAGATCAGTTCCTCGAACTCGTCCGCCCGGACGTACCCAAACCGGAGACCAGAGACCCGCAAAGTTAACTGGCTGACAAACCGCCCCCCACCGGATGCGGTAATATCCTTATTTGCAATACGCACATAGATACAAAAAATGGGCCCTCGCAGAGGTCTCCGTCGGATGAGCGGTACGGAGGTTCTGGCGTTGCGGGACGGCGTCTGCGTGGAGGTGCGCGGGATACGGGCCGGGGACGCGGCGGCCTTGCAGCGTCTCGTGGCGCGGTCGAGCGACCGGTCGGTGCGGTTGCGCTTCTTCGGTCCCCTCAAGCGTCTCTCGGACAAGCAGGCCCGGCGGTTCGCGGAGGTAGACGGCCGGGACCGGTTCGCGCTTGTGGCCCTGGATCCCGACGCCCCCGAAGAGATAGTTGCCGTGGTCCGCTACGAGAGGGAGCCGGGGACCGACTCGGCCGAGTACGCGGCGCTCGTGGAGGACAGGTTCCAGGACCGGGGGCTCGGCATCGGGCTCACCCGCCACCTTATCGAGGCCGCCCGCGAGAACGGCCTGAAGCGACTGTACGCCCTCGTCATGCGCGAGAACACCGGGATGCTCCACCTCCTTCGCAGCCTCGACCTCCCCGAGCGCAAGCGGTGGGAGGACGGCGCCGAGCACGTCGAGATAGACCTCAGGCCCAGCTCGGCGGCGTAGAGAAAGCTTGTCAGCCGGTCAGCATGCCGCCTACCAGCGGCCCTCAGCATTTCAGCCTTTTTTCCGGAAGGCAGCGGCATGCGAAAGGGCCGGGGCATAGAGCCCCGGCCCAAGCTGATCAGCTGAGGTGCTGACTAGCTGAAGTGCTTCTCTACACGCGCTCGAAGATCGCGGCGATGCCCATGCCGCCGCCGATGCAGAGGGTGACGAGGCCGTAGCGGCCGCCCGTGCGCTCCAGGTGGTGCAGGATCTTGACGGTGAGCACGGCGCCGGTGGCGCCTATCGGGTGGCCGAGGGCGACGGCGCCGCCCACCGGGTTGAGCTTCTCCTCCGGCACCTCGAGCTCGCGCCCGACGGCGATGGCTATGGAGGCGAAGGCCTCGTTGGCCTCGACGGCGTCGAGGTCGTCGACCGAGAGGCCGGCCTTCTTCATCGCCATCCTGGAGGCCGGGATCATGCCGGTCCCCATCACCGAAGGTTCGACGCCGGCCACGGCGGCCGAGACGAGCCTGCCGGCCACGGGCAGGCCGAGCTCCTCGGCCTTCTTCTCGCCGGTGACGAGCATCATCGCGGCGCCGTCGTTGATGCCGCTGGCGTTGGCGGCGGTGACGGTGCCGCCCTCCTTCTTGAAGATGGTCTTGAGCTTCTGGAGGCCCTCGACGCTCGCGTTGGCGCGGACGTGCTCGTCGGTGGTGAACTGCACCGT
This sequence comes from Rubrobacter sp., assembly GCA_035936475.1. GTDB lineage: Bacteria > Actinomycetota > Rubrobacteria > Rubrobacterales > Rubrobacteraceae > Rubrobacter_D. The sequence goes on from DASYWA010000138.1 coordinate 12,618, forward strand.
CTCTTTTTTCTGCTTGACCTCGACGGGAACGATCTGGCCGTCGAAGTACTCGTCCTCGTTGGCCTGGGCCGCCCGCTGGTGGCTCCTCACGGCGTAGGCGTCGGACTCCTCGCGGGTGATGCCGTACTCCTCGGCGACGTTCTCGGCCGTAACGCCCATGTGGTAGTCGTTGAAGACGTCCCAGAGGCCGTCGAAGACCATGTGGTCGTACATGTCGACCTTGGGCATGCCCATCCGGTAGCCGTACCTCGCCTTGTCCAGCAGGAAGGGCGCCCGGTCCATGTTCTCGATGCCGCCGGCCATCACGACGTCGGCGTCGCCGAGGGCGACCTCCTGGGCGGCGGAGATTATGGCCTGCAGGCCCGAGCCGCACATCCTGTTCAGGGTCAGGCCCGGGGTCGTCACCGGGAGCCCCGTCTTCATCCCGACCTGGCGGCCGGGGTTCATGCCCTGGCCGGCCGAGAGGATGTTGCCGACGATGATCTGGTCGACCTGCTCCCCCTCTATGCCGGAGCGGTTGAGGACTTCCTTGCCCACCGTCGCCCCGAGGTCCGTCGCCGGCGTGTCCTTGAGCGCACCCCCGTACGTGCCTATGGCCGTCCTGAGGGGTGTCGAGATCACAATCTCGCCGTTCCCGTTACCGTTGCCGAAGCTCACCTTTTCTCCTTCCTTCTGTATCTGCCTGAAGCATACATCAAAAAGAAAGGCCCGGACCAAGCGGACCGGGCCTTTGGAAACCTGCGATAGCGTCTCCGTCTACCTGCTTGTGCTGTTTCTGATCCATGCTGTCCGGTCCCTCTTTTTTCGGAGTCTTTCCGAAGAACCGTTTTTCCTACCCTCGGACGCGGGCCTCCAAACGCGAGGAGGGGGCGGGCCCGAAAGCCCGCCCCCTCTTCGCTTTGCGCGGCTAAAACTCGGCCCTACCTGGCGACCTTCCTGGCAGCCTGCAGGCCCTCCTTGTAGTAGGAGAGGGGCGCGTAGGCGAGGTCCATGTAGGCGTCGAGGGACTGCCCCAAGAACGCCTGGTAAGCGTCGCGCTGCTTCTCGACGCGCTCGACGAGCTCCTGCGTCATCGCCCGGTTGCTCTCGGCCTGGTGGCGCAACTCCTTGATGGAGTCGTCGACCACGCGCTGCGCGAACCTGACGTTCCGCTCCTGGAGCCCCACGGCGTGGTCCACCACGGTCTGGTAAGAATCCCGCGTGGTCTCCGCCAGCTTCTCCGCGGCCTCGTTGGCCCTCTCGACGTTGGTAGCCATCCGACTAGCCCCTTTCTCGCGTGCGACGCGAACTCTTGCTACTTCTTCTCGTCCCGCTCGTCTTGCATGGGCCGGCCCGTGTACATCCGGAAGAACGTGTCCATGGTCTGCTGGTACTGCTCGAGCGACCTCGCCCAGAAGTCCAGGTAAGACCTCCCGGCGTCCGTGATGGTGTACATCCGGCGCGCCGGCCCCCCCCGGGAGGTCTCCCAACTGGACTCGACGACGCCCTCTTTCTCCATCTGCCGCAGCGTCCGGTACAACGTGCCAGGGTTCATAGCCTCGAACCCGAACGCCGAAGCCCGCTCCATCAACTCGTACCCGTAGGAGTTCCACTCCCGCAGGGACAGCAGGATCACGGGCACCAGCCAGTTCCTGGGCCGCGCCTCTACCCCGCGGAAGCCCGGCTCCCGCGGACCGGCGGCCTGCCCTTTGTCCTCGTTGTTCATAGCTCTCTCTTCCATACTCTATGTGCATTCTACATATATATATGTATTAGTCAAGGTCTTGGTGGGGCATTTCCGCAACATTGTAACGTTTTGGCGGTGGGATCTCGCGGGTTTTATGTGTCGGGGGTACATAGTTTGCGGATGGTGGGGGTGGTCAATAAACTGGCCCAAGGGAAGCCACGGGAAAAGGGAGGATCGATGGGTACTCTGAAAGAGGCCGTTGCGGTGGTTACGGGCGCGAGCCGGGGGCTTGGGGCGGCGATCTCCGAGGAACTCGCGGCGGGCGGGGCGAAGGTGGTGGTGAACTACTCGAGCAGCAAGGGACCCGCGGAGGAGCTGGTCAGCAAGATAGAGGAGGCCGGCGGGGAGGCGGTCGCGGTGCAGGCGGACGTCTCGGACGCCGAGCAGGCGCAGAAGCTCATAGACCAGGCCATAGAGAAGTTCAACAGGGTGGACGTGCTGGTCAACAACGCCGGCATCAACATAGACAAGACCCTTAGGAAGCTCTCGGTGGACGACTGGGACAAGGTCATCCAGGTCGACCTCAACAGCGCCTTCTACACCGTGCACGCGGTGCTGCCGCACATGACCGAGGCGGGGGGCGGCAAGATCATCAACATGAGCTCCTTTGTCGGGGAGGCGGGCAACATCGGCCAGGCCAACTACTCCGCCGCCAAGGGCGGGATGCTCGGCTTCACGAAGACCGCAGCTCTTGAGCTCGCCCGCTACGGCATCACCGTCAACGCCATCTGCCCCGGCTTCATAAACACGGACATGGTCGCCGCCATCCCCGAGGAGGCGAAAGGCAAGCTCCTGAAATCGGTGCCGCTGGGGCGCTTCGGCGAGCCGAACGAGATCGCGCGCGCCGTCCGCTACCTCGTCGAGGACGGCGACTACATCACCGGCCAGTCCCTGGACATAAACGGCGGCGTCTACATAAGGACTTAGCCGGTCGGCACCGGTCGCGTAGGGCGTCGGCGTCAATAACCCGCGCGGAGCGGGCCCGATACAACGGGGGCCCGCTCCTCTTTCTTGTCGATCCCCGGCCCGACCGCCCCGGAACCGCCGCGGCCGCCACCGCGAACCATCACACAAAACTCGCAGCCCCGAGTAGCTTATACTCCCCGGTTAGAGATCGTCGTTTTTGCGTTGCATCTATCTGTGCTGGACACATAAGTTCCCCTCGTATACAATTTAATGTTATGTAACAAAGTCAACACCCCATTGGGGTGTGACGGGCGTTGTTTGGCTAGGTGGAGAGGTGAATTTTGAGGCTGAGCGGACGAGTTGCGGTCGTGACGGGTGCTGCGCGGGGTATCGGGGCGGCCGAGGCTATACGTCTGGCGCAGGAGGGTGCCAACGTGGCGGTGCTCGACCTTTCGGCCGAGGCCTGCCGGGAGACGGTGGAGGCCGTCGAGGCCGCGGGGACCGAGGCCATCGCTATTGCGTGCGACGTGTCGAGCGAGCAGCAGGTAGGCAAGGCCTTCGAGGAGATCCACAACCGCTTCGGGCGGGTGGACATCCTGGTCAACAACGCCGGGCTCTTGCGGGACAACCTCTCGTTCAAGATGACCGAGGACGACTGGGACAAGGTTCTCGACGTGCACCTCAAGGGCAGCTTTCTGTGCTCCAGGGCCGCGCAGAAGTACATGGTCGAGCAGGAGTACGGCAAGATCGTGATGACCAGCTCCATCGTGGCGTTGGGCAACAAGGGGCAGGCCAACTACTCCGCGGCCAAGGCGGGGCTTCAGGCGCTCGCCAGGACGCTCGCGCTCGAGCTCGGCCGGTTCAACGTTACCGTCAACGCCATAGCTCCCGGTTGGATCGAGACCGAGATGACCAAGGAGGCCGCCGAGCGCGTCGGCATGACCATGGACGACATGAAGGAGCGCTTCGCCAAGAACATCCCGCTCAAGCGCTTCGGCCGGGTCGAGGACATCGCCAACGTGGTCGCCTTCCTCGTCTCCGACGACGCCTCGTACATCAGCGGGGAGACGATCTACGTCGCCGGCGGGCCCTCGAGCTCGGTGATCTAGAGCTTTCGGCGGTCAGCCGTCAGCCTTTTGGGGCGGGGACTTTCCCGCCCCTTTCGCTTGTCCGGCCTGAGTGGCGTCCCCTTCGTGGGGTTCCTGTTGAAACCGGGAAGCTGACCGCTGACGGCTGACGGCGCGGTTCGCAAAGCGAACCGCTTATGGCCTGAGAATCAGCTTTCCGGTGGTCTTCCTGCCTTCCAGGTCGGCGTGGGCCTCGGCGGCCTTCTCCAGCGGGTAGGTCGCCCCGATGGTTAGTTTGAGGTCTCCTGAGGCGATCCAGCCGAGGATCTCTTCCAGGCTCGGGACGAGGAGGTCCGGGCGCTGGGTGATCGGGACCAGCCAGAAGCCCACGACGGAGTGGCAGCCGTTCATGAGGGCGCCGGGCACGAGGTGGCCCCGGTCGCCGCTGGCGGCGCCGAAGACCACCATCCGGCCGAAGGTCGCCAGGCACCGGAGGTTCTTTTCGGGGAAGTCCGCCCCGACCATCTCCAGTATGACGTCGGCGCCCTCGCCGTCGGTGGCCTCGACGACCTTCTCCGGCCAGTCCTCTTCGGTGTAGTCGATGAGGACGTCGGCGCCCAAGGAGTGGGCGAGCTCGAGCTTCTCCGGGCTGCCGGCGGTGGCGATGACCCGGCCGGCGCCGAGCAGCTTCGCCATCTGGACGGCTAGAGTGCCGACGCCGCCGGCGGCGGCGTGGACGAGGACGCTCTCACCCTCCTTCAGGGCGCCCGAGGTCTTGATGACGTGGTAGGCGGTGAGGCCCTGGAGGGGTATGGCGGCGGCCTCGACGGGGCCGAGGTCCTCGGGCATGGGGATCAGGGAGGCGGCCGGGGCGACGGCGTACTCCGCGTAGCCGGCCGTGTTCAGGAGGGTAACTACCCGGTCGCCCTTGGAGACGTTCTCGACCTCCTCCCCCACTTCGACGACCGTGCCGGCCACCTCGGAGCCCGGGGTGAAGGGGAACTTCTGGCGGACCAGGTACCGGTCGCGGCGGCGCATGGTGTCGGCGTAGTTGACGCCCGCGGCCTCCACCCCGATCAGGACCTCCCACCCGCGCGGCGCGGGACGCTCGACGTCCACGTACCGGAGAACCTCGGGCTCCCCGGGCCTTTCGGCCACGATCGCCTTCATCCGGGCCATCTCCCCTCCCGTCTCGTCTGTGACACGGAGTCGGACTATATCAGCCGGCCGCGCGGGCGAGGCGGCTCATGAGGAGGACGGAGGGGACAGCTCGCCGGGCCGGACCGCCGCGGAGCGCCCCAGCGTCCGGCCGCCGCGGTCGAGGGCCTGCACGCCGACGTAGGGGCCGTCGGTGCGTACCGCCGCGGAGGTCTCGAAGCCGTCCCGGGGGACGACGCCCGCGGTCCTCATACGGTCGGGGGTCGGGCCCGCGAGGACGGCCCAGGAGGCGACCTCCGTAGCACCATTCCAGCTCGCGTGGACCGAGATCTCACCCGTGGAGGGCCCGCGTTCGGCCGCCACGGCGGGTTCGTCGCCGGGCCTGCCGACCCACGGGAAGCGGAACGCCCGGTAGGACTCAACCCCGGCCGGGAAGTTCGCGTCGAAGAGGAGCTCGCCGTCCTCGTGGAACTCGGAGAAGCCCGGCTCGCTGCCCCAGCCGACGAAGGTGTTGCCGTTGGGCAGGGTCTGCGCGTTGCCCTGGGTGACGGAGAGCCGCCGC
>DASYWA010000139.1:0-4799 GCA_035936475.1 Rubrobacter sp.
GTGTTGTAGAGCTGGTTGGCCACGGCAGCCCGGCCCCGGTCCGCGGTGCCGTCCAGCACATCCGCGGCGAGGTCCCTTATCCGCTTCTTGAGGTCCGCAAGTTCGGAGCCTCCCCGGCCCCGACCGCCACGGCTCGCCGTCCTTCGGCGCCGCTCGGCGTTGGCCGGGTCGTGCGCCCAACAGTACCCGTTGGACCCCGTTGCTGGCGTCGTGCAGGGGGAGCCGTCCCGTTATGCCGCTGCTGCAGCAACTCGAGCGGGTGCGAGAGGGGCGCGAGATGGACACGCGCGAACTCTCGGCCAGGAGCGGGGTGTCCGCCGACTCCATCTCCGACTTCGAGGAGCTGCGCCGCATAGCGAGCCCAAGGACCGCCCGGCGGTTGGCAGACGCGCTAGGCGTCCGCGCCGAAGACCTCCAGTAGGCCCTCATTCGCCGCCCCCGGGGTGCCTCCTGCGCCACGCCTCCCTCAACTCGTCGGCGCGCCCCTCCCTCTCCGTGCTCGCAAGCTCCATGACGCGCCGCTCAAGGCCCCGGTCCTCCTCGAGGGCAGAGGGGTTGCCGCCCATGACCTCGGGCGCGAGCTGCAAGCGCCGGGCCTCCAAACGACGGATCTCCCGCTTGACCTCTTCGGGCTTCACGCCGGCCCCTTCTTGGCCTCTCGCAAGGCCTCCGGGCGCGTGTAGAGCTTGAGCAGCCCCTCCTCGCGCCTCACCCACAGCTCCGCCCCGTCGTCCGGCGCGGGCTCGAAGCCGGCCTCCTGGAGCAGCTCCTCCTCCGCGAACCTGCGGCGCATCTCGATGTGGTCCTCGTCGCTCACGCCGCCTCCCTTCGGACCCGCAGGGCTTCGTCCCGCCCGGCCCTCATGTACCGACGTAGCGCCTCGAGGTACGCCTCGGTGTCGCCGGAGACGGCCGCCTGGTGGGCGGCGTCGTGTAAGGGGTGCAGCGCCTCAGAAGCCGCGCACTCCGGGTAGAAGTCCGCAAGGTAACGAAGTGCGGCGGAGGCCCTCTCGGCCGCCCACTCGGTGTCCCAAGCCCTGGCGCTCACGCCGACGCCCCTATCCGGTCGGACGCCTTGTCCGGTTCGTCCTCGCATATCCAACACGAGCACTCCGGTCCGTGGACGTGGACGCCCTCGACCTTCGGCGCCGTCCTGCGGGGCCCGGCGTGGGCTTCCTGTGGCCGCATGGGGACCACTTCGGCGGGGCCTTCGGGGTCTCCTGGCCACTCGTCGGGCGGGTAGACGAAGACCTCGTCCGGGTGGTCCGTGTGACGGCGCCAGCGGCAACCCAGGCGCCGCATGGCGAGTCGAAGGTAGAAGGCGTCGCCCCCTTCCTCGCGCCACAGGGCCGCCAGCAGGCCCAGGCGCATCCAGGGTAGGGGCTCGAGGGTCTTTTTCACGAACGCGAGCGCCGGCCGGATCTCGCGCTCGCGCATCCGAGCGGTTATCTTCCGCACCCTCTCTTTGCCCATGAGCTGCGGCGTCGGATCCGCCGGCGTCCGGTCGCGGTTGCGATAGGCAAGCCTTCGGTCTTTAAACTTCGCCGTCTGGAGGCGGTTGTCCTTCGGCTCGTCCGTGCGCTCCCTAACTCCCTCGAGGGCCTCCCGCCACCCCGGGGCCATCTCGACGCTCTCGAGATCCCCCCGGAACACCCCGTCCTTCACTATCAGCTCGATCCAGGTGCGGAAGAACCGGGCCGGGCCAGTGCCCCTCGCCCCGAACTTGTCGCGCAGCTCGCACGTCCTGACGCATCCGGCCCCCAGGACGTGCCGGATTATCTCCTCGCGTTTCGGGCCATAGCGTTTGAAGTAGTCGGAATGGATTACCACCCTGCGACCCTCGCGCATCCCGTAAGTGTGGACGAGCTTGGAGCTTCGGAGGGGGGGGAACTTTTCACCGGCACCCCCAACGGGCGTAGAGTGTACAGAAGCGTGCGATTCCCTTTGTATGAGCGGGGTTTCGTCTACGGGTGCGTTGCTCTTGTGCTCTTGACCTTCCTTCCTTGCCGCTCGCTGCTCCCCCTTATCTACACCCTGGGCCACCCCACCCCCGGAGGGGTCCTGAAGGACGTAAGACGCAGCCCGGCCCTCTTTGCGTTCCCCCCGCTCGCGCACCAGGAAGCCGGCATCCTCTAGGCGGTCTAGGGCCTTAGACACCGTCTGGAGGCTTCCGACGCGGATCCCCTCGGCCATCTGCGAGTAAGACGGGTGGACCCTCACTCCGCGGGTGGTGAGCTTTCCGTGCGCGGGCGCAGGGTCCTCGAGGAGCCACCGCGCCAGCTTCACGGCGTTGCACTCCGCCACCTTCCGGGCGGGCAGGTCCTCGACTTCGCGCCGCTTGGCGGCCACGAGGCGCCGCAGACGCTCGTCGCGGGAGAGGCGCTCGCGGCCGACGTCCGCGGGCTCGTAGGGCCGGGCGGTCTTGGCGAGCTCCAGCGGGTCCCCGCCGGCAGCGATGTAGTCGTCCAGGCCCGCGTTCGGGTCTCCGTCCACCTCGGGGACGCTCACCACCAGTACGCGGGCGCCTCGTCCCTCGAGGAACGCTACGCGCTTCGCGAGGGCCTTCTGTACGTTCTCGTTCGTCCTGTAGTCGGCGTCGGGCACGTCCAGGACCAGGCGCCCTGCGAGGTTCACGGAGTCGAAGCACGCGAGGGCCTCGCCGGCGATCTGCCAGGACCAGCACCCCGCATAGGTCAAGGCCGGGATCCCGAGCACCGCGAGCGCGTGGCCCCTCGTGAGGCCCTCCGGAAGCCAGAGAGGTTCGGTTCCCGACGTAGCCTCCTCCAATGTCCAGGGGTGGACACTCATGACCGTGGCCGCCCGTTCTCCCGGCGGGCTAACCCACTTCATAACGCGGCCCTTGCGGTCCTTGCCTGGGTGGTGGTCCCGCTTCTGCCAGCCCACGACCCCGGCCGGGGAGAGATGGGGCGCTATCAGAGCGGGGACGTTCTTTTTCTGGCGGGCGGAGAACACGGCCGGAACGTGGGAGGGTTTCGTGGCGGTGTACCAGCCCGCGGCCTCGGCGGTGGTCCTCGATACTCCCCGGACCTTTAGGTACTCGACGTCTACGGCGGAGATGGTACAGCCGGGCGGGATCTTCGGCGGGGAGAATCTTGCGGTGCGTGGGTCGCTACCGTTTGGTAACATAGTCCGTAGGGTTTCCTCTCGTTTTTGAAGGGGTGGGCGGGAACTCTAGAGCGAAAGCCCCCCGGTTGAGCGGCCGGGGGGCTTCACTATTTCTCATGGTCTTGCGGACTTGTCCGAGCGCTTTGACGCGCCGAAACGCGCCCGAACGGGCGTTTAGGGCGCGGCCGATGGGCGCAAAATGGGGGTAGGGCAGACAAGGAGCCGGGAAGAAACTACCGGCAAACGGTAGATATTTTGCTAACCCGGTGCTAACTTTCTGTCCGTAGCGTGCGGACAAATGCACCTCCGTTCTAGCGGGGGTCCTACCAAACAGGGGAAGTAAGACAGACCGTCCAAAGTCTTTAGCGTCTTACCGACCCTCCAGATGGAGGACCTCCGCCACGCTATCGCGTGACTTCTTAACTCACCATCTTAGCCCATCGAGGCCCCGCATTGAAGGGCGAATCTGCCCATCCCCGCATACGAAAGTCCTGCAAATGCGAGGGGTGGGTAAAGTAGAACATGAGCGTTAGGCCGTCTTTGCACGCCCGCTTTAGGCCCACGGCGCTAGCCTTCCACGAGGTCGGCGGGCTCGACGTTCAGGGCCTCCGCCAGCTCGCGGATCGTGCGCCGCTGGGCCTCCGACACGTTGCCGGGGAGGGGGAATCTTACATGGGGTTGTTTCCGCGCACCGTAGGTAAGGGGTTTTCGGGAGCCCGGACGGGCGCCTCCTGGGGGAACCATCCGCGGCCCTGTCTGCCCGGGCGAGGGCAAGGGAGGAAGGCGGATGCCCGGGTGGGATCATGCAGGACCTTGCATTTTTATCCGGCGCCACAAGACGTGGTGTTGACTGGTATGCCTTTCACGGGGTCGCGGGGGACGACATCCTCTCAGCGGACCCGGTTTATGCGGGATGCTGGATCCGAGTTTCCGAGAATTGCCCTTCCACGCGCTCCGGTGAATAACCTCGAGAATACGTTACCCGGTCGATCCGTCCTGCCCCTATGAAGGCTATAATCGGCTCGTTACTTGGCTCTCTGATGGGGCGGGGTTTACTCGTTCCCCTGGCCCGCTAAAGAAAGGATCGCCGCCCCTGATAACAGGACGCTTGCAAATCGGAGGTATCCTTGTGCGCTTCTTCTCGGCGATAGTGCCGAGTTTCCGGGTGCAGCGGCTCGCAGCATCAGCGGGCCTCGCGAGTCTGGTGCTGGTCCTCGCCGGGTGTGGCATCCTCTCCGTCCCGGCCGAAGATCGGAGGGCCAAGAACGTCATCCTGATCGTCGGCGACGGAATGGGGGCGGCTCAGCGCGACGCGATACAGCTCGTGAGCGTCGGCGCTCACAAGAAGTCGATCATGGACCGCATGCCTCATGCGGGTCTGGTCTCCACCGACTCCGCGAGCACGGGTTCTCCCGTGACCGATTCGGCCGCCGCGGCCACGGCGATGGCCTCGGGGGTGAAAACCCACAACGGATGGATTGGCGTCGACACGAACAAGAGAGCGGTACCCACCGTGCTCGAGCGGGCGAAGGGCGCGGGTAAGGCCGTAGGTCTCGTGACCACGAGCACCGTGACCGACGCCACCCCTGCGGCCTTCGCGGCACACGTCGCCGACCGCGATAGGCAGCGGCACATAGCGCGTCAATACCTCGAAGGGAGCGAGCCGGACGTCAT
>DASYWA010000140.1:0-6645 GCA_035936475.1 Rubrobacter sp.
GAGGTTGCGGCGATCTTCGACGTCGACGGCACGCTCGTCGGCTCGAACGTCGTCTCCTACTACGCGTGGCTCAGGATGCAGGAGCTGCCGGCGCCGGTGCGGCCTTTGTGGCTCGCGGCGTTCCTTACCAAGATCCCTTACTACTGGGGCCTGGACAAGGTGAGCCGCGCCCACTTCAACCGCGTCTTCTACAAGAACTACGCCGGCTGGACGCCGGAGCGGGCGAGGCACCTGGGCCGGAAGAGCTTCGCCGGGTTCACCCTCGACCGCATCTTCCCCGACGCCCTCGAGCGGCTGCGCGAGCACAAGGCCCTCGGCCACCGCGTCGTCCTGCTCTCGGGCGCCTTGGACTTCCTGCTCGAACCGATGAGGGACCTGGCCGACGACGTGCTCTGCTCGACGCTCGCCCAGGAGAACGGGACCTACACGGGGGAGCTCTCCGGGTCCCCGGTGGCAGGAGACGCGCGCGCGAGGATGCTCGCCTCCTTCGCCAGAAAGCGCAACGTGGACCTCTCGCGCTCCTACGCCTACGCGGACGCCATCTCGGATCTGCCGATGCTCGAGGCCGTCGGGCGCCCGGTGGCCGTCAACCCCGACAGGAGGCTCAGGGCTGCGGCCGAGGAGCGGGGGTGGCAGATCCGGGACTGGGGCAAGGACCGCGTCGCCAAGAAGGTCTAGGATGCTCTCTCTGGTCTACCGCAAGTCCGTCCCCCGCTACCTCCTGATGCGCGCCGGCGCGAAGAGGATAAAGAACCTCGAGACGGGCCGGTTCTCCCCCCTGCAGCTGGAGGACGCGCCGGAGCCAACACTCCCCACGCCTGAGTGGGTCCGCGTGAAGCCGCTCCTCTCCGGCATCTGCGGCTCCGACCTCGGGACGCTCTCTGCGGACAACTCGCCGTACTTCTCGCCCATAACGAGCCCGCCATTCGTGATGGGCCACGAGGTCGTCGGCGTCGTCACCGACGACAACGGCGGCTTCCGCGCCGGGGAGCGCGTGGTACTCGAGCCAGCCCTCGGGTGCGCCGCCCGCGGCATCGACCCGCCGTGCCCGTACTGCGCCTCGGGCCGGCACGCCCTCTGCCTGAACGTCGCGAAGGGCGACGTGAGCCCCGGCATCCAGACCGGATTCTGCCGCGACACCGGCGGCGGCTGGACCCAGGGCACCCTGGTTGCCCACCCGGGCCAGCTCCACCGCGTACCGGAAGGTCTCCCCGATGAGGCCGCCGTGGCGCTCGAGCCGCTCGCCTGCGCCGTCCACGCCGCGCTCAAGACGAGCCCCAGGCCAGACGATACGACGCTCGTGATCGGGGCGGGAAACATCGGCCTCTTCACCGTCGCCGCCCTCCGCCGCCTCACGGACGCGGGCCGCGTAATCTGCGTCGCCAAGCACAGGCGCCAGCGCGAGGAGGCCCTGCGCCTCGGCGCCGACGAGGTCGTCCACCCGAAGGAGACGTACACGGCGCTGCCAAAGATGCTCGGCACCGAGGCCATGAAGCCCGAGCTCGGCAAGCCGGTAGTTCTGGGCGGCGCCGAGAAGGTCCTCGATTGCGTCGGCTCCCCCGGCACGATGGAGGACGCCCTGCGCCTCGCGAAGCCCGGCGGCGAGGTCGCCCTCGTCGGGATGCCCGGCGCCAGGAGCAGCCTCGACCTCACCGCGCTCTGGCACAAAGAGGTAACCTTCTCCGGCGCCTACGCCTACGGCGCGGAGGAATACCGCGGAGAACGGATCGGCAGCTTCGATCTTGCAATGCGGATAGCGCCCGAGATAAAGCTCGAGACCATGGTCGGCCCCCGCTTCGGGCTCGAGGAGTACCGCGAGGCCATAGCCGCCGCCCGCGCGTCCGGGCGCGAGGGCCACGTGAAGGTAATCTTCGATTTTAGGGCCGTCAGCGGTCAGCCTTCAGCCGTCAGCCAGGGCCGCTAGTGGCCATCCTGTCATGTGCAACCGTGCCCTGCGCCTGGGGGCATACCACCCGTACCCGAGGCCGCCGTACGAGAAGTGCCGTAAAACAACGCCCGGTTACGGCGCGAATAAAGCTGATAGCTGACCGCTGATAGCTGATAGCTAAGCGACCAAAGGGAGCGCAATGACCCGACCAGGATTCGCCACCATCCTCGACAAATCCAGCCCGCCGATGATGTTCAACGCGGGGGACGGCTTCCACTACGAGAAGCTGCCGGAGGGGACGCGCGTGATCTACCCCCCGGGGCCTGTCGACCCGCTCCCGGACCCGAACGTCGCCATCGAGCGGGCGCTGCTGGAGCCGATGGGGATGGAGCCGCTGCACGAGCTCCTGCACCCCGGCATGAAGCTTACGATAGTCTTCGACGACGTCTCGTGCCCGCTGCCGCCGATGAGGCCGCCGGACAACCGCCAGCTCGTCATAGAGAAGGTGCTCGAAAAAGCGTACGCGAAGGGTGTGGAGGACATCCACCTCATCGCCGCCCTCGGGCTGCACCGGAGGATGACGGAGAAGGAGCTGCGGTGGGCGCTTGGGAAGAGGATCATGTCCTCCTTCTACCCCGACCGGCTCTACAACTACGACGCCGAGGACGAAGAGGGGAACACGGTCATCGGGCACACGGAGCTGGGGGAGGAGGTGCGCATCAGCCGGCGGGCCGCCGAGAGCGACCTGGTCGTCTACGTGAACATAAACCTCGTCGCCATGAACGGGGGGCACAAGTCCGTCCACACCGGCATCTCCCCCTACTCCTCCATCCGCCACCACCACAACGCCGAGACCTTGCGGAACACCCGTTCGTTGATGGACCCGCCGAACTCGGCGATGCACGGCTCCATAAACAGGATGGGCGAGATCCTCGACAACGCCATAAAGGTCTTCCACATCGAGACGACCCTCAACAACGCCACCTTCCCGCCCGTCTTCGACTTCATGGCCAAGCCCGAGCACGAGTGGGGCCCCGTCACGAAGGCCAACTTTCTCGCCAACCACAAGGCGACCCAGGTCATGCCCCGGAGGGCGGCGCGCAAGATCTTCCAGTCCATCGTCGCCCCGCAGAGCATGACGAGCGTCCAGGCCGGCGCCACGTACCCGGTCCACGAGGAGACCATGAAGCACGTTTACCGCCAGCAGCTCGTCCCCGTAGAGGGGCAGGCGGACGTGCTGGTGCTGGGCGTCCCGTACATAGGCCCGTACAACGTGAACAGCATCATGAACCCGATCCTGGTCCACAACATGGTCCTCGGCTACCTCTTCAACCTCTACAAGGGCAAACCGCTCGTGCGCGAGGGCGGCGTCATAATAGCCACCCACCCCGTCCCCGACGAGTGGGACGACGCCTACCACCCGAGCTACCGGCCCTACTTCGACGAGGTCATAGCCCAGACGACCGACCCGCACGAGGGGGAGACGAGGTTCCAGGACAAGTACGCGCTCGACCCCTGGTACCGGACCCTCTACCGCTCCGCCCACGCCTACCACGGCTTCCACCCCTTCACCACCTGGCAGTGGGGTGCCCACGCCCTCGACCACCTAGGCGGCGTGGTCTTTGTCGGCGGGGACCCCCACACCACGTCGAGGATGGGCTACAAGCGCGCCGACACCGTCGCGGAGGCCCTTCAGGTTGCGGAGCCCATCGTGGGCAGGAGCCCCAGCATCACCTACATGCACATCCCGCCGCTCTTTATGGTGGAGGTGAGCTAGTTCCGGGATGGGGTTCGGTGGCCGGCGATGCGGGCCATACGAAGGCTCCTTCCACGAGACGCGGGGCTACGGGGACGGTGTCCGGCGCGAGGCAGAAGTCGAGGTCCCTCTCGTAGCCCAGGCGCTCGAGCCTGCGGGCTGCGGTGTTGTTGAGGAGCGCCTTTTTCGGGCGTTCGCGGTGCTCCCGCGCGATCCTTTCGGCGCGTTCGTCTAGCTTTGCCCCGCCCCTTCGGAGGCGGGTCAGGATCTCGCCGGCCGCCGACTCGTCCTCCGAGGACCGGCGGCCCCGCCACCCGCACCCGACGACCATGACACGAGAGTCGGACGCCGACGTCTTCAGCAGTTCGTCCGCGACGGCCCCGGCGTTGACGAAGGCCCCGATAAAGACGGCCGGGGATCCGTGGGCGGCCTCGACGATCCTGGTCCCGTTCGTCGAGGAGAGCACGACCGTGGAGCCTGCCGGTATGCGCGCCGCTTCCACCTCCGTCGGCGAGTTGCCGAAGTCGAAGCCCTGCACTTTGGCGCTGCCGCGCTCCCCGATACGGAAGTCGGCGGGGTACAGCTCGGCCTCCTCTATCGAGGCTACCGGCACCACCCGCGCGCCGTGGTTGACCAGCACGGCGATCGTGGTGCTCGCCCTGTAGGTGTCCACGACCACCACGGCGGCGCCCCGGCGCGCGGCCTCCCGCGCCCCCTTCTCCCCCCCGCCGTAACCGGCGAGCACGTTAGCCTGGCCGTCCCGTCATCCGCGGGATTATACGCGCCGAATTCAGGACGGAGGATCGTGAAGGCTATTACGGTTGCGTGGGGTGGGGCCGCTGTTAACCTTGTATCCGTTGATTCCTCGGGAAAGGAAGCAAGCATGACTGGTCAGGTCGCGCGGCAGTCCGTCGCCGAAGGGGGCGCACGCACGCCGGTTGGCACCGTTCACGTGGTGGACCCCCACCCGTTGAACTGGCTGTTCATCACCTGGAACACTATGGAGGAGCCGGTCCGCACCGACGAGGAGGGCAACATCGTCGGGGCCTGCATGGAGGACTCCCGGTGGGAGGGCAGCACGCTCGTCGTCAAGGTAAGGGAGGGCGTGCGCTTCCAGGACGGCGAGCCGCTGACGGCCCACAGCATCAAGCGGTCCTTCGACGAGGTGCAGAAGTGGAAGGCCCCGCACCCGCCGGGGACGTACCTGAACTTCCACCCCGACACCCGCGTCGTGTGCCCCGACGACCATACCGTGCGCTTCGAGTTCCCCGAGCCCGACGGGCTGGCGCTCGCCAAGTTCCGGGGGTTCCACATCGCGAGCACGCGGTTCTGGGAGGAGGAGGGGTTCGGGTACCGCAAGTACGGCACCGGAGAGGGGCACTGGTGAGCGATCGACGCTCCGGGCCCGTGGGGCTCGGGACCGTTCACCCTCGTCGAGGGTTTCTCCTCCTGGGAGGCCGAGATCGCGATAATCGACGCCGAACCTTTTACCTGCACCTGGCTGCCGACGAACCTGCCGCGCACCGATAGGGTCGTCTTAGAAGCCAACACCGACCACTGGAACACCGAGCGGGGCCCGCGCCTTGAGAGGGTGGTCTTCCGCAACGACGTGGACCCCGCCGAGGCCCTCGATCTCGTCTGCGATACGGAGGGGGAGATCGACATAGTCACCGAGGTCTCCCCGGCCGACGCCGGGCGGGTAGAGGACTCCGAGCACGCGAACCTCGTCACCATCGACGCCATGCGCGTCGTCTCCGGCCTCGTCAACCGCAACGTCGAACACCTGGACGACGTCCGCGTCCGCAAAGCGCTCAACCTCGCCGTTGACCGCGAACGCCTGATCCGCGAGGTCTTCTTCGGGTACGCCCACCCGGTCGCCGCGATGGCGCCGCCGTACTCCTGGGAGTCGCCGGACGACCTCGAGCCCTACCCGCACGACCCCGGGGAGGCGGGGAGGCTCCTGCAAGAGGCCGGGTGGCCGCAGGGCCGGGCTTTGAGGCTGGCGACCACGGGCGACGTCGAGGCGGTGGCCCGCTTCCTGGCAGAGAGCTTCAGGGACGCTTTGGGCATCGAGGTGGAACTCGTGGAGATCCCGGACGAGGACCTGCTGGCGGCGCAGCGGGCGCTCGTCGAGAAGAACCTGCCGGTGCCCTTCGACGTGCTCGTCCACGCCTGGTTCGACCTGGCGGCGGGCTACCCGCCGGCGGTGATCCATCGCGAGTACTTCCACTCCGGCGGCGCCTTCCGGGCCGGGCCCGTGCTCCCGGAGTTCGAGGACCTCATGGGCCGCTCCGTCGTCGAGACCGACCCGACGAGGCTCGGTGAGATCGGCAAGGAGCTGGACAAGCTCGTCCACGACGAGGCCCTGAACGTCTTCTTGTGCTGCCCGCAGGCGCTCGTCGCCGTCAACAAGCACGTGGACTTTACCGGCCACGCCGCCACCCTGGAGCTCGCCGAGACGGAGGTGGGCGAGGGGCACTGGTCGCGCAGAGACGTCGGTTAAGGGAGAGGAGCAGACGTGGAGACCATAACGCTCGAGGACGCGCGCCGGGTAATAGCCGCGGCCGAGGAGAAGGCGAACGAGATCGGCTGCCCGATGGACATAGCCGTCGTGGACGCGGGGGGACACCTTAAGTCCCACGTCCGCATGGACGGCGCGTTCATCGGGAGCATCTACATATCGATCAACAAGGCCTACACCTCGATCGCCTTCCAGACCGAGACCAAGGCACTGAACTCGCTGACGCAGTCCGGCCAGGAGCTCTTCGGCCTCAGCGACGCCCACGGCGGCCGGCTGGTCATCTTCGCCGGCGGCATACCGCTGCGGCGCGGCGGCGAGATAGTCGGCGCCATAGGCGTCAGCACCGGGACCGTGGACCAGGACCAGGAGGTCGCCGAAGCCGGCGCCGCAGCTTTTTAGAGCGGTCAGCTTTCAGCAAAAACCAAAAGCTGACCGCCGAGAGCGAGGGCCGGAGCGGGCTGATGGCTGACAGCGGCCGGA
>DASYWA010000141.1:0-3663 GCA_035936475.1 Rubrobacter sp.
GTCCGGCCCTGGTCCGGCCCGCCATCATCCCCCGAACACGCGCCGAGCACGAGGACCGCCAAGCACAACGTTAGTACCGCTTTTAGGATAGGCATTAGCTTAGGCTGAAACCCAGCACCCAGTTGGCGAGGGTGTAGACCGTCAGGGTGACCAGGATCGCGCCGATGAGATTTAGCCACACCCCGGCGCGAACCATCTGCACTATGGTTATGTGTCCCGAGCCGAAGACGATCGCGTTCGGCGGGGTGGCGACCGGCATCATGAACGCGCAGGAGGCGGCGAGGGCGGCTGGCACCACGAACACGAGCGGGTTGAGGTCGAGCCCGATGGCGGCGCCCGCGACGATCGGCAAGAAGGTCGCCGCCGTGGCCGTGTTGCTCGTCAGCTCGGTGAGCAGCAGGATCGACACCGCGACGATCGCGATGAGCAGGAGGATCGGCACCCCCTTGAGACCCGCTATCAGGCTGCCGATCCATTTGTCCACGCCGGTCTCCGTGACCGCGTTGGCCAGGCTCAGCCCGCCGCCGAAGAGCAGCAGCACCCCCCACGGCAGCTGACGCGCCGTCTCCCAATCGAGGGCGAAGACGCCGTTGCGCCAGTCGATGGGGAGGGCGAACAGGATGACGGCGGCGATTATGGCGATGCCCGCGTCGTCGAGCCCGCCGAGCCAAGGAAGAGCGTTGGTCAGCGGCTCGCGCGTGATCCAGGCGAGCGCAGTGAGCACGAACACGGTGAGCACGACCTTCTCGCCGGGGCTGGCCGGCCCCATCTCGCGCAGCTCGTTGCGGATCAGCTCCCGGCCGCCGGAGATCTGGTCGATCTCGGGCGGGTAAACGAAGCGGGTGAGCACGACCCAGGCGATGAGAAGGAACACCACGGCGAGCGGCAAGCCGACCAGCATCCACTCGCCGAAGCCTATGGAGATGTCGTACGTCTCCTGGAGAAACCCTGCCATGAACAGGTTCGGCGGGGTGCCGATGAGGGTGGCCAGCGATCCGATGCTCGCCGCGTAGGCGATGCCGAGCATGAGGCAGGTCGCGAAGTTCGAGGCACCCTCGCCGGTGAGTTCGGCCCCCGGTTCGCCGCCTTCGGGTACCTCTTCCCCCCTAGGCGCGTCCTCGCTGCGACCGAGCACGAGCGCCAGGATGCTCAAGCCGATAGGGAGCATCATCACGGTGGTCGCGGTGTTGCTCACCCACATGCTGAGGAAGGCGGTGGCAAGCATGAAGCCGCCTATCACCCGCACGGGCTTCGTGCCGACCGCGAGCACCGTCAGCAGCGCGATCCGGCGGTGCAGCCCCCAACGCTGCATCGCCAGCGCGATCATGAACCCTCCCATGAACAAGAAGATCAGGTCGTTCGCGTAAGGGGCGGTCGCCGCCCCGATATCGACCACCCCGAGCAAGGGGAAGAGCGCGATCGGCAGGAGCGCGGTGGCCGGCAGCGGCAGCGCCTCGGTGATCCACCACACCGCCATGAGTATGCCGACGGAGACGGTGGCCACCCCCGCCTGCGAGAGGCCATCCTGGCTCGTCGGCAAGGCGAAGTAGGCGATGACCGCGAGAAGGGGGCCGAGGAAGCGCCCTATCCAGGCGCGCGTGGATACCCGTACCTCCTCGACCCCCTCACCCATTTCGGGCACGTCGGTAAGACGGTCGTCGCCTCTCTGGTCCCGCTGGTCGGACATCGTCTCCTCCTCGTGAGCGTCTGATCGCCACGCGCCCGCGGAACGCCCGGCGCCCCACCGTCCCGGGTGCGGCTCTGCCGTTTCCGCGCAGCTCCACCTGTTCTTGCTTTCCCTTCTTCCGTAAACCTTAGCGTAAGAGCGGCATGAATTCTCGTTAAGGGGCCACCGGAGGGTTTTTCCGGGGGACGGGTGGGGTGCCTAGCGAAGCTCTTTGGCCATCTCGCCCAGCGCGGTAGAGACGGTCCGCAGGTCGCCCTCGTTCAGGGCGTCCTCGTAGAGACGGTCCAGCGCGTCGTTGCGTATGCCGCGCCTGGCGAACTGCTCGCGCAGGTCGGCTATCTCCGGCAGGTGGTCCCGGGCGTAGATCCTCTGGGTTTCCTCGTCGTGAAGCGTGACGCGCCGATGGGAGTACTCGTGATCCGTGACGACGGTGTCGTTAGCGGGCCTGCCGGCTTCGCGCTCGTCGATGGTCTCCACCAGCGCTTCGGACGCCTCGAGGGCGCGTTTTCTGAGCCCCGCCCTTGTCATCTTGTGGCGTTTGCGCCCGAGCAGGGGCAACAGCAGCACCGCCAGACAGAGGACCAAGATCGCGGCCAGTATCGAGAAGACGAGGGACGGTTCCATCGAGCCCAATCATACCGGACGGCGGGCGCCCGCGGCCCGCCGACGCACGCGGAGGAGCCTGCCTCCCTTAACGGTACCTTTACACGGTTAAGTCTCCCTTAACCTGTCCGTTGCCGACCCTTTACGAAGAGAGGGTATCAAGAGACCGTAGTACGCGAACGCTTCGAGGGAGTGAGACCATGTTGAGATGGAGGTTTTCGGTCCTGGCGGCCGCGCTCGTAACCGTCTTGTTGGTCGGTAACTGGACAGATCGGTCCCTCGCGCAAGAGAAAAAAGAGGAGGCAGGGGGCGAGCGGGCAGACGTGACGCTCAGGATCCGAGGCGACCAGGGAGCACGCTTCTCGGGGGCCTGTTCGGTCGGGGAGGAGCGGCGCGAGATCTCCGGGCAAGCCCCCGAAAGCTTCGAGTTCGAACTGAAAGGGCGAGAACTCTCGTGCGAGATAAACAAGAAGGGAAGCCGTAGCGACGAGCTCGAGGTCGTGCTCAGCGGCGAGAACGTCCATGCCGAGCAGCGGCTCACCGGGGAGCAGGGCACCTCGAAGATAACCTACGACGGGAACAGCTCCATCTCGACGATGTCATCCTCTTCGCAGACGACGGTGAGCAGCGAAGGCGGCTCTTCTTCCCTTTCGAAAGCCGAGGAGAAGGCCCTGAAAAACCTCGATGACCGGATCGAGCAGAGGGTGGACGACATCCTCGGACGAGTGATGCCGTAGAGCCGTGCGCCTCCTCTCCGGCGCGTACGGTCGCCGAGGCTCGTGACCGCGGCCTATCCCGGCGGTAGGATAGGGAGCGTGGCGCAAGGGCCCGTACGCTTTAGGAGGAATGTTGGTTTTCGATAGCTGGGTAGGACTCTTCCGGGTAGCGGCGGTGGGTACGGCGGCCTATTTTGCGCTGGTCTTGCTGTTGAGGATCTCCGGCAAGCGCACGCTCTCGAAGATGAACGCCTTCGACCTGGTAGTGACCGTCGCCCTCGGCTCCACGCTGGCCACGGTGCTCCTCTCCTCGAGCGTCGCCCTCGTCGAGGGTTTGCTCGCGTTCGCCTTGCTGATCTTCCTCCAGTTCGCCGTCACCTGGCTCTCGGTGAGGTCCTCCATGTTCCGGGCGTTCATAAAGAACGAGCCCAAGCTGCTCTTCTACGAAGGCAAGTTCGTGCGGGAAGCCATGCGAGCGGAGCGAATGACCGAAGAAGAGGTCGAGGCGGCGGTGCGCCAGCAGGGCATCGCGGACTTCGACGAGGTCGGGGCGGCGGTGCTGGAGACCGACGGGAGCGTGACCGTCGTGCCCCGCGCCGGCCTCGGCCGGGAGTCCACCCTCTCCAACGTCGCCGGCCGACGTCCCGACGAGTAAGG
>DASYWA010000142.1:0-23682 GCA_035936475.1 Rubrobacter sp.
GTAGGGGCGGGTTCGAAACCCGCCCCTACGGTGGGGTGGTATGTCGGTCCGCTGGGCAAGCCGGTGGTTCCGGCCTCCACCGCGGCGCGCCAACGCCGCTTACCGCTGAAAGCCTCCCGCAGGGAGGCGTGCTGAGAGTCCCCGCAGGGGACGCGCTGACGAGCGGAGCCCGAAGGGCGTAGCGGGCTGAAAGCGGAGGCGACAGCCGAAGCGGGCTGACAAGCTGACACACTTCTGTAATAGTATGCGCGCCGACTCTTCTAGACCGAGGGACCTTATCCTTGCTGGAGCTCTTACAGGCCATAGTGCTCGGGGTCGTGCAGGGGCTCACGGAGTTCCTGCCCGTGTCCAGTTCGGGACACCTGTTGTTGGGGCAGTACTTTTTCGGGTTGGACCAGGAGCGGTTCGGGCTCTCTTTCGACGTGGCCCTGCACTTGGGGACGCTCGTCGCGGTGGTGTCTTACTTCTGGCGTGACCTGTTGCGGATGGTCCTCGCGTTCTTCCGGTCTTTCGCCCACCGGGACCTCGCCAACGACGCAGACCAGCGCATGGCGTACCTCATCATCGCCGCGACGGTGCCGGCGGCGATTATCGGGTTTCTTTTCGAGGGGTTCTTCGAGGAGACGGTCAGGTCCCCGTGGGTGGTGGTCTTCAACTTCGTCCTGATCGGGGCGCTGTTCATCGTCGGGGAGGTCGTCGGCAAGCGGACCCGCAGGGCGTCCAAGCTGGGGTTCGGGGAGGCCGTGGGGATCGGGTTCGCCCAGGCGGCGGCGCTGGTGCCTGGGGTCTCGCGGTCGGGGGCGACGATCACGCTCGGTCTCTTTCTGGGCTTGCGGCGCGAGGAGGCGGCGCGGTTCTCGTTCTTGATGAGCGTGCCGATCATCGCGGGGGCGGGGAGCCTGAAGATGGCCGAGGTGGTCGCGGACGGGATGGACACCGCCCAGACGTTATTGTTCGTCGTGGGGTTCGTGACCTCGGCGGCGGTCGGGTACGTCACTATCCGGTTCCTGCTCAACTACCTCACGAACCACAGCCTGCGCGCCTTCGCCTTCTACCGCTTCGGGGTGGCGGCGGTGGTGGCGTTGCTCCTGCTCCTGGGCGTCGGCGGCTTTTGACAAAGGCCGAGTCCCTCTGGTAATTTGTGCGGCATCATGCTGCTCTCTCAAACGACGCGGCGATTTACCCGGGGGGATCTCGCCCGCTCCTGAAAAGCGAGAGCGCTCCTCCCGATCACCAGATCCAGCCCGATACCACGAACAAGACGAAAGGCCGCGAACGCCGTGAACCCATCAGAGCCGCTGCGTAGGGACGTAGGTATAGAAGTTGGAGAAGACGACGCCGTTCGGAACGGGGCCGGCATGGACGAGTTGCGGGCCGGCATAGACGAGGTGGACGCCGAGATCGTGCGTCTGCTCGACCGGCGGGCGGCGCTGGCGCGCGGGATCGGCGAGCTCAAGCAGCGCGAGGGCCTCGCGGTCTACGCGCCGGCCAGGGAGCGGCGGGTCCTCGACCGGGTGGCCTCGCTCGGCGACGGCGGCTTCCCCAAGCGGGGGCTCGAGGCGGTGTTCCGCGAGATCATCTCGACCTCCGTCTCCCTGGAGACGCGCCTGAAGGTCGCGTACCTCGGCCCGGAGGCGACCTTCACCCACGAGGCTGCCCTGCGCTCTTTCGGCACGAGCATCGAGCTCCAGCCCCAGACGACGGTCGCCGAGGTCTTCGCCCGCGTGGAGAGGGGGGAGGCCGAGCACGGCGTCGTCCCGGTCGAGAACTCGATGGAGGGCGCCGTCACCCACACGCTCGACGAGCTGATGAACAGCCCTCTGAAGGTCTGCGGCGAGGTCTACTTGCCGGTCTCCCAGAACCTGATCTCCGCCGAACCCTCGCCCGAGGGCGTCGCGCTCGTGTGCTCGCACCCGATGGCCCTGGCGCAGGCGTCGTCGTGGCTGCGCCGGGAGCTCCCGAGCGCCCGGCTGGAGGAGGTCGAGTCGACCGCGGAGGCCGCACGGCGGGCGGCGGCGGAGCCGGGGGTAGCGGCGGTCGGCAGCGCGCTCGCCGCCGAGGCCCACGGCCTTAACGTCCTGGCGCGCAACATCCAGGAGGCGAGGACGAACACCACGCGCTTCATCGTGCTCGGGCGGACGTGGGCGGCCAGGACGGGGAGGGACAAGACCAGCGTGGTGTTCTCGGTAAAGGACAGGCCAGGGGTCCTCAAGGACGCGCTCTCGGCCTTCGCCGAGCAGGGTATCAACCTCACCCGCATCGAGAGCCGCCCGAGCCGAAAGCGCGCCTGGACCTACGTGTTCTTCGCGGACTTCAGGGGGCATCCCGACGAGGAGCGGGTCGGGCGCGCGCTCGACGGGCTAGAGGAGCACTGCCCCTACGTCAGCCTGATCGGGGCCTACCCGGAGGTCTCGCCGGAAGGCGCGTGAGCGCGCCGATGGACTTCAAGGCCGCGGCCAGGGAGGTCCTCCGCGAGGTCGGCCGCCCCCTCCACTACGGGGACATAACGGAGCTGGCTTTAGAGTCCGGCTACCTCGTCAGCGCAGGCCGCACGCCGCAGAACACGATGCGGGCGCGGCTCTCCGTGGACGTCCGCGACAACCCCGAGACGCCCTTCGTGCAGACGGCCCCCGGCATCTACGGGCTGAAGGGGATGAATTGAGGGCAACCGAGATGCTTGCTATATTGGCGAAGAACCTTCTTTAGAGTCTAGGAGATGCCATGGTCGAAGTAGCGGATAGGGCGGCAGAGGCCGCCTGGAAGATCAAGAACCTCAAAGACTTCGACCGGCGGCTGGAGCGGGCCGCCAGGCGGGTCGACGAGCGCTCCGGCGAGGGCGGCCCGGCGGCGATGGTGGTCTACGAAACCGCCCTGATGAAGAGCGGGCGCCCGCGCGAGGAGGTGCGGGAGATGGTGCGCTCTTTCCGCGAGGCCTTCGAGGACGAGGAGGAGCCCCTGACCATCGCCCACGCCAGCGGCATCATGAGGGTCGAGGGCGACGACTGGTTTTTCGGCGACGGTTCATTGCGCGTCCTGACCGGCAAGCTGCTCGGGCAGTTCCAGCACAGGGTAGCCCAGTACAACTATGTGGACGAGGGGGAGGTGCTCCGCCGGTGGGCCGACGGCTACGACACCCGCCTCTTCGTCCGGCGCCGCATCTTCGAGACGGAGCCCATAATCGGCGTGGTCGGCGGCCTGGACCTGCGGCTTCTCCAGCACTTGCGCGTCGCCGCCGGCGGCAACACCCTGATCCCGACAGCAGAAGTAGCCGGCGCCCTGGAGGCTCTGGGCTACGCCCCCGCCGCCGACGACTACGAGACGCTCGCCGGCGGGGAGGAGCTGGCGCTTCGCCTGGACCTCCCCGCCCCCATAGTGGGGGAGATGCTAGAAGAGCTCGGCCACGAGGGGTTCGAGGACTACCCGGAGCCGCCGCGGGAGGAGGCGACCCCTCAGGAGGAGCCCACGGACGAGAACGTGGCCTCCGAAGGCGGCGCCGTCTCCGGCGGTGCTGCGGCCGAGCCGCCGGAAGCGAAGCCGGCCCCCGCGGAGAGGGAAGACAGGGTCAAGACCCGCGAGGAGCCCGCCGCCGGCGAGGAGCCGACCAGGGTACAGGACCCGCAGGCCAAGGACGCCCCCGGCGTGCCGGAGGAAGAAGGCGACGCCGGCACCGCGGCTACGCCCGAGTCCGGGCGCGAGGACCAGCCTGGCACCTCCGGGCGGAGGGATTCATAGAGGGGGGCCGAGGTGATAGAATGCCGGGCGGCATCAAGAGAACTCGTCCGTTATCGCCCGAAGAGACACCTCTTAAACCGGCGGCAGGGCAAGAAGGAGCAGGCAGTAGCATGGCAGACTCCAGAAAGCGCATAGCGTTAAAGCCGCACATGGACCGTATCCGGGAGTGGGTGGAGGCGGGCAAGACGGATGACTGGATCGCCGACGCCCTGGGTACCAGCGCCTCCTCGGTGCAGTCGTTCCGCTCGCGCAACGACATCTACCGCCGCGAACGCGGGCCCAGGGAGCCGGAGGTCCTCTTCGAGGGCGTCCTCGACCACGGGGAGAACGACGGCTGGGGCCTGTGGCTCGACCCTGCGGTCGCCGAGGATCCGATCTGGAAAGAACATTGGGCCGGCGTGGACGCGGTGGTCGTGAAGGTGGCCGAGGACTCCATCGTCCTCGAACCCGACGCTGGCGAGTCCGCCGATTCCGGTCTGGACGGCGGGACGTGGACGCCCGCCGTGGCCAACGGCCAGTCCGAGGCGGAGGAGGCCCCGGCAGCGCCCGACCCCTCAAAGGAGCAGGGCCGCGTCAAGTGGTTCGACCCGGAGAAGGGCTACGGCTTCCTGATCCGGCCGACCGGCGAGGACCTCTTCGTCCACCACTCCGAGGTCGAAGGGGACCCTTCCGCCCTCGTGCCGAACGCGGACGTCGAGTACGTGGTCGGCCGCAACGACCGCGGCCCCAACGCCCGCGCCGTCAGCCCGCTGTAGCTGCCCCCCGGCTTCGCCTCCGCTTGTAGCCCGGCGCTTCGTGCCCCTCAGCGCGCCTCCTTCGGAGGCTCTCGGCGCGCTCCGGCTGACGCCTCCGCTGTCAGCTTGTCAGCCCTTTGTTTTGGCTGAAGTGCTGAAGGCTGATAGCTGAAGGCTATTCCACGCGCGTGGTGTCTGTGCCGTCCTGGCCCGTGAGGTGGCGCGTGGAGGCGAGGTCCAGAAGCTCTGGTCTGGCACCGTTGCGGCCCCAGGCGAGGCGCGTGATAGAGGCGTTGGCGGCCCTGCGGGTTCCCGGCAGCACCCCGGGCCCGAAGCGGTCCCTGAGAAACGCCCGCATCGAGCCTCCGTGCGAGACGACGACGATGCGTGCGCCTTCGGGATGGCGGGAGCGTATCTCGTCCATAGCCGCCTCGAATCGGGCCATGACCTCCTCGTCGGTCTCCGCGCCCGCGAAGGCCCAGCGCTCCTCCTCCGGCAAGGAGAGGAACTTCCGGGCGAAATCGGGGTTGCGCTCCTCCTGCTCGGCCCACGAATGGCCCTCGAGGACGCCGCCGTGGCGTTCGATCAGACCCCGCACCGGCACCACCTCGCTCCCAAAGCCGGACTCCCTGGCTATGATCTCGGCGGTCCCGTAGGCGCGCGCGAGGGGGCTGCTGTAGATGGCGTCGTAGGCTGTCTTGGACAGGGCCCGCCCCGCGAGGGCCGCCTGACGACGCCCTTCCTCGGAGAGGGGGAACTCCATCTGTCCCTGCCACACCCCTTCGGCGTTGGCCGTGGACTGTCCGTGGCGCACCAGTAGTAGCTCTTGTCTTTCGGGCATGGGCGTAAAGATAATGCATGGGGGCGCTGCGGGCAAACCCCGACCGGTGGTAAACTCGCGCTGTTTTCGGATCTACGCTGGAGGCCGCAGGGGAGTGTTCTGGAGAGGCGAGGAAGGCCTACCGAAGGGACAAGGCGGGCCGCCGCCCGAAGAGCCCCGCGGGCCCGTCCGGATCGAACCCGACGCGCCCCGGCCGGCGACCATCCTGAGGGTCGCCGGCGAGCTGGAGGAGCGGGGGGGCGAGATCCTGGAGCTCTTCAAGGAGGTCCGCTCCCCGCTGGGACGGGCCGTGCTGCCCATCCACCTCCTGAAAGACGACGAGACGTTCTTCGTGGAGGTGGCGACCGAACCGTGGGACGAACGCGGGGAGCGGGAGGTCGCCGGGCGCATCGCC
This sequence comes from Rubrobacter sp., assembly GCA_035936475.1. Classification (GTDB taxonomy): domain Bacteria; phylum Actinomycetota; class Rubrobacteria; order Rubrobacterales; family Rubrobacteraceae; genus Rubrobacter_D. The sequence goes on from DASYWA010000142.1 coordinate 5,702, forward strand.
GCGCTGCGCAACTCCGAGGACGCGGAGGCCCGCGTGGAGCTGCTCAGTGCCTACCCTGTGCCGGAAGAATTGCGGTTCTTGTGCGGGCGCTCCCCGTCCGCGTTGCTGCAACTGGACCTGCTCCGGGTACGCCTCGACCGCCCGGAGGAGGCGGCGGGCCTGTTCCGGGAGGTGGCGAGCCGCCACTGGGGGGTCGACCTCGACTTCGAGCCGGGCTACCTGCCCCTCGTGGAGGACCTCCTCATGGCGGCCCTCGCGGACGAAGACCACGAAGGGCGCACGCCCGTCACGGAAGGGCTCGTCGGCGGGTTGGGTAGCTTTCTGGGTGAGGTCATCCGCAGAAACGCCGGCCTCGGGGCCGCCTGGAATCCCCCCGAGACATGGGGCGAAGGGCCGCTGGTCGAGGTGGGGGGCTTCGCGCTCGATCCGGTCGGCAAGGCCCGCGCCTTCCTGAACGAGGGATCGGAAGAGTCGCTCGCCTTCTACGCCACCTACGTCCTCGAGCTGCTAGAAGAGGAAGAGCGCCCCGAACCCCGAGAATAAGCCCGTAACGGCCGGCGAAGCCCGGCGTCTTCAGGCGGGAGGTTCGAGGCTCCACGGGCGCCTGACGGCCCGGGCTCCAGGCTCACCCCTTCAATACCTCAAGGCCTCCGAAGAAGGCGTCCTGAAACCTCAAAACCTCTAAGCGTAGCGCCTGCGCAGCTCACGGATGATATTCGAGGAGTCCACGAGCACCTCCTCGCCGATGGTCAGGATCGGGATCGCCCGCTGCCCCGAGAGCCGGATGACCTCCTGCCGGCCGTCGTTGTCGGCGTTGACGGGCTCGTAGTCGACGCCGAGCCTCTCCAACTCCTGCTTTACCCTCCGGCAGTACGGACAGTAATTGCCCGTGTACAACTTGATGTCCGTCTTCTCCCTCGTGGCGCCCAAGGCTTGCCTCCGGTTATAACGTATACGACAGAACAGATTATACCGCCAGGGCCGGACAAGAAAACGTCTAGGCGGGGGGATCCAGGCTGACCACAATCTCGACCTCGACGGGGGCGTCGAGCGGGAGCTCGGTCACGCCCACCGCGGTTCTGGCGTGGAGCGCCGCCTCCCCGAAGACCTCGCCGAGAAGCTCCGAGGCGCCGTTCAGGACCCCTGGCTGGCCGTTGAAACCGGGGGCCGAGGCCACGAACCCCGTCACCTTGACTATGTCGCGCAGGTTGTCCAGGCCCCCGGCCCTCTCCGCTGCGGCGGCCAGCGCGTTCAGGGCGCAGAGCCTGGCCGACTCCTTCGCCTCCTCGGGGGTCACGGCTTCGCCGACCTTGCCAGTCGCGTGGAGTTCGCCGTCGCGGAAGGGGAGTTGGCCCGCCGTGAAGACGAGGGGGCCGGCCTGGGTTGCGGGGACGTAGGAGCCGGCGGGTGCCGGGACCGGGGGGAGTTCCAGGCCGAGTTCCCGGAGGCGGTCGGTGGGGGTCATCTAGCGGAGGGCCTCCTCGTACTCGCTTGGGTCGTAGATCAGGGGGAAGCTCGCGTCCAGAGTCTCGCCGGCGGTGACCTCGCCGACCACGACCGTGTGGTCGCCGGCGCGGGCGCGGTCCATCACGCGGCAGTCTAGGTAGGCAAGGCAGTCGAGGAGGTAGGGGGAGCCGCTCGGGGTCAGGCCGTAGGGGACGCCCCTGAGCTTGTCGGCGTACTCGCCGCTCCTCTCGCCGAAGTGGGTGGCGACGTTTACCTGATCGTCGCGCAGGACGCTCAGCGCGAACGTCTCGCTCTCGACGACGATGTCGTGGGTGTAGCGGTCGCTGCGGATGGCGACGGCCACGCAGGGGGGGCGTTCCGAGGTCTGCATCACCCAGGAGGCGGCCATCGCGTTCGACTGGCGCCCGCGGCGGGTCCCGAGCACGTAGACCCCGTGGGTCAGGTGCCCGAGGGCGCCGAGTATGGAGTTTCGGTCTTGGGCGTCGCTGTCCAAATCTCTCCTCTCGGATCCGATGAGGGTATTCTAGCAAGAGTGGGTATACACTTGCGGCCCATGAAATCTTCCGAAGGATCAAGCGTATGTCCCTGAGCGCCTCGCTGGTAGGAATAGGCATCGTACAGACCGTGCTTTACCTGATGTTCGTTCGGTTCATCGACCTCTACGAGAGGGAGTCTCTACGGTACGTGATCCCGGTCTTCGTCTGGGGCTTCGCGGTGGCCACCACGCTCTCGCTTGTGTTCAACACCATAGCGTCGGTGACGATCAGCAACCTCGCCGGCCGCCAGGCGGCGTCCTTCCTGACCGCCGTTTTCGTGGCGCCGCCGGTCGAGGAGACCACGAAGGGCCTCGCCCTGCTCATAGCCTTTCTCGTGGCGTACGTGGTGGCGCGCAGGCGGGGGCTCGTCGAGTTCGCGGGGGTGATGGACGGGATCGTCTACGGCTCGGCCGTCGGGTTCGGGTTCGCCATAGCCGAGGACATCCTCTACGGGCTGCAGTTCGGCTCCGAGACCTTCGTGGTGCGCAGGATCTTCGGCGGCTTCGCCCACGCGGCCTTCACCTCCCTCACGGGGATAGGCATCGGCCTCATACCCTGGGTCAGCAGCCGTTTCTTGAAGGTGCTGTTGCCGCTGGTCGGGCTCGCGGGGGCGATACTGCTGCACGCGACGTTCAACTTCACCGCTACGACGTTCGGGCCGGTGGCGTACGTCGTGCTGTTCTTCGTGCTCCTGCTCTACGCGGCGATCATCATCCTGTGGCTGTGGATGGAGCGGCGCATAATCAGGGACGAGCTGCGCGAGGAGGTGGGGGCCGGGACGATCACCGCCGAGGAGTACTCCATACTGCCGAGCTACTTCCGCAAGACCGGCTACTACCTGGGCCTGATCTTCACGGGACGCTTCGGGACGTGGTCCCGGGCCCGCAAGATCCACGGGGCGGCCGTCGAGCTGGCGGTCTCCAAACGCCTCGCGCGCCGGGCGGACACCGCGATCCGGCGCGACCGGGTCCTGGCCCTTAGGAGCAAGGTCGCGAGGCTCAGGGGAGGGGCCACGCTCGGGACGACCACCTGAGCGCGCCCGCCTCGGGCGTGATCCTCGCCGGCGGGCGGAGCCGCCGGATGGGCCGCGACAAGCTGCTTCTGCGGGTAGGCGGCGAGACCTTAGTCGAGCGCGTCTCGGGCGCGCTCTCGGCCCGCTGCGGCGAGGTGATCCTGGCCGGCGGCGGTAAGGCCCCGCCGGGCGTACGTACCGTCGGCGACGAGCGCCCGGGAGAGGGGCCACTCGCCGGCATGGAGGCTGGCCTCGCGGCGGCCCGCTTCCCGCTCGTCTTCGTCGCCGCTGGGGACATGCCTTTTCTGAGCACCGGTCTCGTAGACCACCTTCTCCAGGTACTACGGGATCGCGGCGCCCTCGCCGCCGTCCCGGACGACGGGGGACGCACGCACCCGCTGTGCGCCGCGTACTCCCGCGAGGTGCTGCCCCGCCTGCGTTGCGCCCTGGACGGCGGCGTGCGGGCCGCGCGGGGGTTTCTGGACGGGCTGGACGCCGTCGCCTACGTCCCGCAGGCGGAGCTGCGGTCCTTCGGGGAGCCGGACCTCCTCCTGATGAACGTCAACTCGCCCGACGACCTCGCGCGGGCCAGGTCCATGGTCGGCGAGTGATCCGGGTCCTGATCCGGCTCCTCTCCGGGGGCGTCGTAGGCGAGCTTCGCCGCCTGCTCGGGGTCTACCTCGGAGGCGAACGGGCCCCCGACACTGGGGAGGAGCGGCCCCGGTACGCGGTCGTGCTCGGGACCCAGGTCCTGCCCGGCGGGAGGCCGAGCCGCACGCTCGACGCCAGAGTGCGGCACGCGGCGCGGCTGCACGCGGCGGGACGGGTGGATCGGATAGTGGTGACGGGAGGGGTCGGAAAGCACCCGCCGAGCGAGGCGGAGGTGATGGCGCGCATCCTGCGAGAGGAGGGGGTTCCGGGGGAGGCCGTCCGGTTGGAGAACGAGGCCGAGAGCACCTGGGACTCCGCGCGGCTCGTGGCGGCTCTCGCGGCGGGGGAGGGGGTCGAAGAAGTGCTGGTCGTGACCGACCCGCTGCACTGCGTCAGGACGGCCGCGGCGTTCCGGAGGGCCGGGCTCATCGCGCGGGCGGAGCCCGTGTATAGTAGCCCGATGTGGCGGGTTCCCTGGCTACGCCGGGGGCAATTTCTGCGCGAAAGCGGGGCTCTGGTCTGGTACAGGGCGAGGTACGGGGTAGGGGCGCGCTCCCGGCGGTAGCCGTCGGGGTCGTCGCCGTCTCCGCTGCGGCCGTCATGATCCGGCTGGCCGACGCCCCGGCGCTCGCGGTAGCGTTCTGGCGGTGCGCCCTCGGGGTGGCGATCCTGCTCCCGCCCGCCCTCGTGAGGGGGGACGCGTTCCCGAAGGGGAAGGTCCTTTACGTCGGGATCGCCTCAGGCGTTGCCCTCGGGGCCCACTTCGGGTTCTGGATCTCCTCCCTCGACTACACGAGCGTCGCCGCCAGCGTGGTGCTCGTCAGCAACACGCCGGTCTTCGTCGCGATCCTCGCGTACCTACTCTTCGGGGAGAAGACGGCCCCCCTCTCGTTCGCGGGCATCCTGGTCGCCCTGGCGGGGACGGTCGTGATCGCGCAGGACGGCTCGGCGGGATCGGCGGCGGTCTTCGGGAACGTGCTCGCGATCCTCGGCGCGCTGACGTTCACGGTCTGCGTGCTTATCGGGCGCTCCCAGCGCTCGGCCGCCGAACCCGTGGGCGTCCTGCCGTACTCGATCGTGCTCTACTCGGCCGCCGCGGCGGCGCTGCTGCCGGTGGCCCTCCTCTCGGGCGACCGGGTCTGGGGCTACGGGTGGGAGACGTGGTTCTGGCTGCTGGCGATAACGGTCGGGCCCCAGATCTTGGGCCACACGGTCTTTAACTGGGCCCTGCGCTACGTGGAGGCCTCGGTCATCTCGGGCACCGTCCTGGCGGAGCCCGTGGTCGCAGCACTCCTGGCGTGGCTGGTCCTCTCCGAGCGGCCAGGGACCGCCACGCTCCTCGGGGGTGCTGTGGTCCTCGCGGGCATCTTCCTCCTGCTGAGGGGGCGCCGAAAGGCGGACGCGCCGTAGATCGGAGCGGGAGGGATCACACCGTGCCGGGCGAAGGATGTTGTATTCTGGACTTTCGCGCAGGGTCTACCGAGGAGCGGATTGGGTCCGATAAGAACAGGGTTGTTTTACGGCGCGCTGGCGGGGGCCGTCGCCCTCGTCGCGGAGCTGTACTTCCTCTTCGTGGACCCCTCCTCGACGGCCGACTGGGTGCTGGCCGTGATCGGCTCGTACCGCACGCGCCTCTCGCTGGCGGCCTTCCTGTTCCTCGCCATACTGGCCGCCCTGAGGATGCGGCCGACGAGGCCCGACCCGGAGGCCTCCTACGCCTCCCTGTTGCTGCGGGACGGCGCCCTGGCCGCGACCCTGGTGGCGTTCGTCGTGGGGGCGGTCTTGCTGCTGACGACGCTCCTGCAGGCGACGGTACTCGCCGACGACATGCGCGCTTACGCCCGGGAGGCCGCGCCGAAGGTGGTCGGCTACGTCAACGGGGTGAGGGATGAGATACAGGACCGCCGCCGCGAGGAGGGCCAGTCGCCCGAGGAGGTTAACGACGTCCCACCCGCGGCCGAGGTCTCGGAGGTGGAGGAGTCCTTCGGCCCGCCCGCCCCCAGGGACCTCGGCCGCTCCCTGGCGAACTTCGTCCTCAGGGCCATCCTCCTCGGGACGGCCGGCGGCATCGTCGGCCTCCTGCGCGGTCGCCGCAAGGGCGGGCCGGACGGGGCGCCAGAGGGCGGATGAGGGTGGGCAACGCGCGGGTAGTCGCGGCGGCCCTCATCCTGGACGCCCTCCTTGGGGAACCGTCCGAGAGGCTCCACCCGACGGTCTGGATGGGGCGCGCGATCTCGGCCTGCGAGCGGCCCGCGCTCGGGCTTTCGACGGCAAGAAGCCGCCGCGCCGCGGGCGTCCTCCTGGCCGCCGTGCTTCCGGCCGCCGCCTTCCTCTCCGGCCGCTCCTTGCTGCGCGCCGCGCCCGGCGGGGTGCGCCCGGCGCTGGAGGCCGCCCTGATCTCGACCACCCTCTCCCTGCGGGGCCTCGGCGCGGCCGCGCTAAGCGTGCGGCCGGAGCTGGCCGACGGTCGGCTGGGGGCGGCGCGCTCGCGGGTAGGCGAGTTCGTCGGACGGGACACGGCCGACCTCTCTGAACCCGAGATCTGCCGGGCGGCCGTCGAGTCCGTCGCTGAGAACACCAGCGACGGCGTCGTTGGTCCGATGTTCTACGGGTTGCTCTTCGGGGCCCCTGGCGCTTTAGCCTACAAGGCGATCAACACCGTAGATTCCATGGTCGGGTACAGGAACCCGCGCCACCGGGACCTGGGCTGGGCCGGCGCCAGGCTGGACGACCTCGCGAACCTCTTCCCGGCCCGCCTCACGGTGCTTGCCGTCGCGGTATCCTCCCCCTCCCCCGGCAAGGTGCTCGCAACGGCCCTCCGCTACGGCCCGCTCACGGCCAGCCCCAACGCCGGGTACGCCGAGGCAGCCTTCGCCGGCGCCCTTAACTTGCAGCTCGGCGGCACGAACCGGTACGGCGGCGTCGAGCGGCGCGGCCCCACCCTCGGGGACGGCCGGCCGCCGGACGCGGACGACATCGGCCGGGCCGAAGCCCTTATGCGCCGGGCCTGCGTCGCGCTCGCGCTCGCGGCCCTGCTCCTGGAGGGAGGCCGGCGTGGCTGAGGGCTGGGCGGAGCATCCCGGCACCCGCCACCACGGGGCGCACGGCGGGGCCGCGGCGCGCATGCTGGACGTCCCCGAGGGGGGCTTTCTCGACTTCAGCCAGAACATCAACCCGCTCGGCGCCCCCCCGGCGGCCCTGGAGGCGGCCCGGCGGGCGCTGGACGAGGAGACCGGAAGGTACCCGGACCTCTCGTACCACGACCTGCGCGAGGCCCTCGGCGCCTACGTCGGCGTGGACCCGCAGAAGATCGTGCCGACCAACGGCGGCGCCGAGGCCCTCTTCCTCGCCGCGCGCGCCGCCGGAAAGAGCGGTAAAGCCCTCATCCTCGAGCCCACCTTCAGCGAGTACGCGCCAGCCGCGGAGGCCGCGGGGCTTTCGGCGGTGCGCCGTGTGGTCCGCCGCCCCCAGGACGGCTTCGGGCTAGACCCGGGGGCGATCGCCGACCTCGAAGGGGCGGCGGTGGTCTTCCTCTGCAACCCTAACAACCCGACCGGCGGGGTGCTCGGACGTCGGGCGGTGATGGAGATCTCCGCCCGCGTCCGGGACGCCGGGGCCGTGCTCGTCGTGGACGAGGCGTTCGTGGACTTCGTGCCGGAAGCTTCGGTAGCCGATGCGGTAGACGACCACCTCTTCGTCGCGAGGTCATTCACCAAGTTCTTCGCCATCCCGGGGCTGAGGCTTGGGTGCCTGATCCTCCCGGACGCGCCCCGGGCGCAGGCGCTGCAGCCTTCCTGGCCGGTGAACGCGGTCGCCGCCGCCGCCGGAGCCGCCGCCGCCCGCGATGCGGGCTTCGCCGAGATGTCCGTCCGGGAGGTGACCCGGCTGCGAGGGGAGCTCTCCGCGGCGCTCGCCGCGCTGCCGGGACTGGCGGTGTTTCCCGGCGCGGCGAACTTCCTGCTCGTCCGGGGGCCCGAGGGCCTGACGGGGCGGCTCGCCAGGAGGGGGGTGCTGGTCCGGGGTTGCGCGCCGTTTGCGGGCCTGGGACCGGAATTTTTCCGGGTCGCCGTACGCGCGGAGGAGGAGAACCGGGCGCTGGTGGAGGCCGTCGGGGGGGCGTTGTAGGCGTCAGGGCGCTCATCCTCGGCGGCGCGCGCAGCGGCAAGAGCCTTTACGCCGAGCGCATGGCCGGCTCTCTGGGCGGGCGCGTCCTCTACGCGGCCACGGCGCTACCGAGCGACGACCCTGATCTGCGGCGTCGGGTGCGCCTGCACCGGGAGCGGCGTCCGGCGGCGTGGGGCACGGTGGAGGCGGGCGACCTCGGAGAGTTGACCGCGGAGGCCGAACACTGGGATGCCGTGCTCCTGGACTCGTTGACGCTGTGGGTCTCGGCGCGGCTCCACGCCGTCGGGGAGGACGGGACGCTCGCGGGCTTCGAGGGGTTCCTGGAGGACGTCTCGGCGCACCGGACGCCGTTCGTGCTCGTGAGCGACGAGGTGGGGCTCGGTGTGGTGCCCGAGAGCCCGGAAGGCCGGCACTTCCGGGACGTTCTCGGCGCCGCGAACCGGCGGGCCGCCGCCGCGGCGCGAGAGGTCCACCTGTGCGTCGCCGGGATCGGGGTCAGGATCAAGTAATTGCGCGCCCTGCTCTCCTTCTTCACCGTCCTCCCCGTCCGGGCCGCCTCCCTGGAAGACGCGGCCCGCGCGGGCCACCTGCTCCCGCTGGTCGGCCTCTTCACGGGACTGCTCGGCGCGCCGCTGGTCCTGCTCGCCGTCCTCCTTCCGCCCCCCGTAGCCGCCGTGCTGGCGCTCGGGGGCGTGCTCCTCGCGGCGGGCTTCCACCACGCCGACGGCGTCCTGGACGTCGGCGACGCCCTCATGGTCCGCGGGGACCCGGCGCGCCGCCGAGCGGTCCTGAAGGACGCCAGGGTGGGCATCGGCGGCCTCGGGGCCCTCTTCCTGGTCTACGCGCCCGCCGCGACGGCGCTCGCCGCCCTCGCCGAAATCTCCCCGGTGCGCGCCGCCTCGACGCTCATCGCCGCCGAGGTCGCCGCCCGCTCGGCCATGCTCCTATTGCTCGCCCTCGGACGCCCCGCAGAACCCGGCTCCTCGTCCGTTCCGTTCGTCGCGGCCCTCTCGGGCCCACACCGAGCCCCCGCCATCGCGTTGGCGCTCCTCGCCCCGCTCCCCTTCTTGTTACCGGCCGGGGCCGTCGGCCTGCCGGCGGCGCTCTGCGCCCCGCTGGCCGCGCTCCTCGGCCTCGCGGTCTCCCATCGCGCCTTCGGCGGCATAGGCGGCGACTCGATAGGTGCGACGGGTGAGCTGTCGAGAACCGTCCTGCTGGTGCTCGTCTCCGCAACGTTCTAGCCCCGACCCAAGTGAGCCGGGGCCAGAACTCAAAGCCGACAGCTGAATGCTGGCAGCGGAGGCCAAAGGCCTCCCGGCTAGCTCGGCAGATCGTCTCCGGGGTTCATGACGTGAACCGTGACGCCCGGGGCGATCTCGCCGAGGTGCTCCTGGAACTTCTCGGGCGTGCCCGTGAAGAAGGGCAGGACGTTCGGGTCGTAATGTATCGGGACTACGTGCTGGACGCCGAGCAGGCGGGCGGCGTGGGCGGCCTCGAACGGGCCCATCACCAGCCGGTCGCCGATGGGCAGGAGGGCCAGGTCGGGGTGGTAGAGCTCCCCGATGAGCTGCATGTCGCCGAAGATCGAGGTGTCGCCCGCGTGGTAGAGGCGGAAGCCGCTCTCGAACTCGACCACGTATCCCATCGGCTCGCCGCCGTAGATCAGCGACCCATCCTCGGTCTGGAGGCTGGAGGAGTGGAAGGCGTTGGTGGCGGTGACCTTGATGCCGCCGATCTGGGCCGTGCCGCCCTTCTGTATCGGCTGACCGTTCTCCACGCCCTGCCCCTGCAGGTAGGCGAAGATTTCGAAGTTGGAGACCACGTTCGCGCCGGTCTCCTGCGCTATGGCGATCGTGTCGCCCAGGTGGTCGAAGTGGCCGTGGGTCACAAGGATGGTGTGGACGTCGCCGGCCTCTTTTAGCTCGTCCGGCGTCGTCGGGTTCTGCGAGAGGAACGGGTCTATGAGGATCTGCTCGCCGCCGGGCGTCACGACCCTGAAGGCCGAGTGCCCGAGGTAGTTGATCCTGGTGCCGCCAAGCATCTCTTCCACGATTTTCCTCCGTCCGTTTGCCAAATGCGGGCCCGAAAGCCCCTTGACGTGTACCCGATCCCGTGTGGGAGAAAACGGCGCGGACGGCGGAGGATATAATCCCTCGGGCCCCGGATCGGCCGGGCCCGAGGCGGATACCTTTCGGAGGTTCATGAGAGCGGTGGTCCTGCTCGCGGTGCTCGCGGGCCTGTGCGTGGCGGTCCAGACCAACCTGACGGCGGTGGCCCAGCGCGCGCTCGGCGCCCCGGTGCTCGTGGCCATCTCGGGCCTCACCACGAGCCTGACGGCCCTCGTGGTCGCCCTCACGCTCGCGAAGCCCGAGTTCAGCGGCCGGGCGGTAGGCTTCGCCGCGGGCTCAGGGGTGCTCGGGGCCGTGATCGTGGGCGCCATAGCCGTAGCCGCGGCCCAGGGCGGCGTCGCCCGCGCCCTCTCGCTGGTCATCGCCTCCCAGCTCGTCTTCGGCCTGATCCTCGACGCCCTCGGCGTCTTCGGCGGCGCCCCGGACGTCGGCCCGCTCAAGGTCTTGGGCGTCGTCCTCATCATCGCCGGCGGCGTGCTGGTCGTGAGATTCTAGAGAGGTATCAAGCATCAGGTTTCAGCTGTCAGGTAAAGTCTCATGGTCGGGCAATTGGCGCCAGAGGTATCTCCTGAAGTCTGGAACCTGTAACCTTAAGCCTCTATGAGCTATCTCCCCATAGGCGACCACGGCGTCATCGGCAACCTGCACACGGCGGCGCTCGTCGGTAAGGAGGGGACGATAGACTGGCTGTGCCTGCCCGCGTTCGACTCCCCTGCCGTGTTCTGCTCCATCCTCGACGACGAGAAGGGCGGGCACTTCCGGCTCCGGCCCGTGGGGTGCAAACGGAGCCAGCAGCTCTACCTGCCGGACTCGAACGTGTTGCTGACGCGCTTCTTCTCCTCCGAGGGGATGGCGGAGGTGATCGACTTCATGCCGATCCTCTCCGGGCCGGGCGCCCGCTCGCGCCTGGTGCGCGACGCGCGGGTGGTACGCGGGACGATGCGTTTCGAGGTGGAGTGCCGTCCATCCTTCGACTACGCCCGCGGCAGCCACCACGTCACCGTCGGCAAGAAGGGGGCGCTCTTCGCCACCGCGAACGCCTCCCACGCCTCGCTCTCGCTCTCGACGACGGTCACGCTCGAGGAACGGAAGGGTGGCGGCGTGGGGGGCGAGTTCACGCTCGGGGAGGGCGAGCGGGAGACTTTCGTGCTCTCGGAGGCGGAAGAAGGGGAGGGACCGGGAACGCCGTTCACGCGGCGGGAGTGCGAGGAGAGTCTGCACGCCACGCTCGGGTACTGGCGGCGTTGGATCTCTCACAGCACCTACTCCGGACGCTGGCGCGAGTTCGTAAACCGCTCGGCCCTCGTCCTCAAGCTCATGGTCTACGATCCGACCGGGGCGCTGGTCGCCGCCCCGACGATGGGGCTGCCGGAGAGGATCGGGGGCGAGCGCAACTGGGACTACCGCTACGCCTGGCTCCGCGACGCCGCCTTTACCCTGTACGCCTTGATCTCCATCGGCTTCGACTACGAGGCCTACAGGTTCATGGGCTGGCTGCGGGACCGCTGCGCCCTGGACGAGGACGGCCTCCTCCAGCCCCTCTACGGCATCGACGGCCGCACGAAGATAGTGGAAGAGGAGCTCGACCACCTCTCCGGCTACATGGGCTCGAAGCCCGTCCGTCTGGGCAACGCTGCCTACGGCCAGATCCAGCTCGACCTCTACGGCGCGATCCTCGATGCCGCCTACCTCTACAACAAGCACGGCGCCCCCCTCGACTACGACCTCTGGCAGAACCTCCGCCGCATCCTCGAGTGGCTCTGCGACAACTGGCACCTTGAGGACGAGGGCATCTGGGAGGTCCGCGGCGGCCGGCGCCACTTCGTCTCCTCGAAGGTCATGAGCTGGGTCGCCCTGGAGCGGGCGGTGAGGATCTCGCGCCAGCGCGGCCTGCCGGCGGGCAACGGGGGGGAGGTGCGCTGGATAAGCGAGCGCGACAAGATCTACGAGGAGGTGATGGAGAGGGGCTGGAACCCGAAGAAGGGCAGCTTCGTCCAGTACTACGGCGCCGAAGCCCTCGACGCCTCCCTCCTCCTCATGCCGCTCGTCAAGTTCGTCGGCCCGACGGACCCGCGCTGGATCTCCACCCTCGACCATATCCAGGGCGAGCTCACCTACGACACGCTGGTGGACCGCTACAAGACCGACGCCGCGGCCCCCGACGGCCTCGAGGGCGCCGAAGGCTCCTTCAGCCTCTGCTCTTTCTGGCTCGTGGAGTGCCTCACCAAGGCCGGCCGCCTCGACGAGGCCCGCCTCGCCCTCGAAAAGATGCTCTCCTACGCCAACCACCTCGGCCTCTACGCCGAAGAGATCGGCCCCTCCGGCGAGGCCCTCGGCAACTTTCCCCAGGCCCTCACCCACCTCTCCCTCATAAGCGCCGTCGTCCACCTCGACCGCGCCCTCGGCTAGCGGGCCCGAGGTTCCTACGCGCGACGCAGTTCCCCCCTGCGGGGCCGTATACGGCGTACACGGGAGGGGGGAGGATGGGCGCACTGTAAACGCCGACGTAGGCGGCACGGCCCGCCGGCGTTCCTTCGAACGAACGGGGAGGCCAGCTTCATATCGCGCGATGCGAAACCCGTCAAACGCCACCGGAATCCGCTAGGCATCTTCACCCGCGCGTTCGTCTACCCGCTGATCGGGGTCGGCGCGTGGCGGCACCGACTCGACCTGGTGGTCGCCGGGGTGGCGCTCGAGGCGTTGCTCTGGACGGCCGTACCTCCCGTCGAGGAGACGTTCGGGTTCGGCGAGGATGCGATCGAGACGGAATTGCAATGGTTGAACGTGCCTCCCGGAACCCAAAAGTCCCTCTCGTTCGCCCTGCTGGGCCTGTTTCCGATCGTGCTGTTCGCGGGCCTGTGGAGACACTCCCGGCGCCTCCTCTTCGCGTCCGTGGGCCTCATCGTCGTCTTCTACTTTCTCATGCGTCGCGTCGCCGCGAAGTCGTGACCGGACCCGGCGCGTCGAGGCCCATCGGGCCACCCGCCCCCGCCTTCCCGACGCCGGACCTGGCGCCGCTACACCTTCAGCAGCGGCCGCTCGCGCGGGTTTTCTGACACCCACGCGACGGGCGGGCGTACCGACCGCTACGGCCGGGTCTGTTCGGGGCGCGACGCCGGATCTTCTGGCGGCGATGGGCCGCGGTACGCGAGTAGGAGACCCCGATTTCGTTTACCTTGCGCGGGAGGAGCGCATAGCCGCCTCGCCCGAGTCCCGAACTAGGACAACATCCCGATGATCGCCAGAACGACGACCGAGATCACCACGGGGGGCAGGGCGCGGCGCGTGATCTCACCCTCCCGCCCGACGAGCCCGGTCGCCGCGGCCGCGAGCACGATGCGTTGCGGCGCCAGCAAACTGGCGTGGCTGCCCGAAACGTTCTGCGAAGCCGCCGCCAGCGTCTCCCGGATACCGAGCCCCCTCGCCGCCTCTACCTGAAGCGGCATGAAGAGCGCGTTGGAGGCCGCGTTGGACCCGGCCAGCGCCCCCCCGAAGGCCCCGAGCACGGGTAGCACGGCGGGGTAGAGCGCGCCGAAACGCCGGGCCTGCTCGGCCAGCACTTCCGCCGCCCCGCCGTCGGCGACCACCGCCCCGGCGAGCACGAACGTGAGCACCGCGCCGGCCGTCGGCAACCACTGGCGCCCCGTGCCGCGGACCGCCTCGCCCAGACGACGCCCGCCCACGCCGAACAGGAGGGCCGCGAACGCGGATGAGACGAGCAGCGGTACCGCCGGCCCGTCGAGGATGGGGCCGACCAGCGCCAGGGAGCCCGGGTTCCCGGCCGCGTTAACGCCCACGAGCAGCACCAGCAAGAACGCGTACGGCAGCAGCGCCCGCACCGGCACGTCCCGCGCCCGACGCCAGCGACGCGCCAGGAATACCGCCGTGGCCGCCAGCCCCCCGACCGCGCCGGAGAGCTCGGGGACGAGGTACAGGCTCGTCGCGAGCGTCCCGACTCCGGCCGCGAGGCCCAGAAGAACGGCTTCGGCCCCGTGGCGTCGTACCCCCGACCACCCGCCGGCGAGCGCGACCGCAGCCACGCCGTAGACGGGGAAGAGGAGGAGGCTCAGGAGGGCGCTCGCGTCCGAGAGCTCGCCGAACCCCATCCCGGCGAGGTCCGCCCCGATGACGGTACCAACGCCCAGAGCGCCCCACGGCACGGCGCACTGGCCCCAGCTCGCGAGAACGGCCGCCTTTAGCGGCGAGAAGCCGGCGGCGAGCAGGATCGGGGCGCTGATGACCACCGCAACCCCGAACCCCGTGACCGACTCGAAGAACGGCGCCACCCCGACCACCACCCCGGCCGCCAGCGCGACCGGGTCGGGCTCCAGCCTCCCGAGAAACCGCGAGACCTCCTCCACTGCCCCGCCCGCCGCGAGCAGGTTGTACAGCAACAACCCCCCGAAGAGCACGAACAACACCCTCCCCGACGTACCGAAACCCGCGGCCAGAGGCCCGATAAGATCCGAGGCCCCCAACGCCAGCGCCCCCACCACCGCCGCCCCCAGCGTAGCCAACCCTACCCGCGACGCCGGCCATCCCAACACGAGAAGCCCGACGCCCGCCACCACGAACGGCGCGGCAGAGACGAGGAAAACCGTTAAATCTACCATGATAGAATATCTTCTACCAAAAACGGGGAGGAGGTGCAACGGCGGTGTCGGAGTTGGTGGAGGCGGTCTCTTCGGGGCGGTTGGGGGCGCGGGTAAAGGAACTACGCAAGGAGCGGGGGCACACCCTCGACGAGTTGGCCGCTCGGTCGGGGGTGAGTCGGGCCATGATCTCCAAGCTGGAGCGGGGCGAGAAGAACCCGACGCTCGTCATAGCGGCGCGCCTGGCCGAGGGTCTGGGGGTGAGCCTCTCGCGGCTGGCCGGCGTGGAGGAGAGGCGCGAGGTGGTCTTGGTGTCCAAAGAGAGGCGCATGGTCCTGCGGGACCCGGAGACGGGCTTCGAGCGCCAGTCGCTGTCGCCGACCTTCGCCGGTCGGGGCGTCGAGTTTCTCCGCAACGTCGTCCCGGAGAACTCGACCTCAGGCGACTTTCCCGCGCACCGGAAGGGCGTGGAGGAGCACATAGTCGTCGAGAAGGGAGAGCTCAAGGCGACGCTCGGCGGAGAGGAGTACCTGCTCCGCGAGGGCGACGCCCTCTACTTCGAGGCCGACGTGCCCCACCGCTTCGACAACACCGGCCGGGGGGAGTGCGTCTACTACCTGGTCATAAGCTCCGCCGGCACCTGAGGCGATCTGCTGAAAGCAAATCGCGCCGTCAGCCGTCAGCCCGCTGCGGCCTTCGGCCTCCGCTCTCAGCCTTCAGCTTCTTTACGAGCGGTAGGTGGTTGTCCTAACGGGGAGCCTTCGCTACGCGAGAGAAAGCTTAAGGTTGACGGCTCTAAGACGCTTCTATGAGGCGATCTTTGCCGACCCTGGCCTCGCGTCCGGCGCGGTGGCCGCGGTAGAAGTCCAAGCGGTCGCGGGCGGTGGTCCAGCGAGCGAGGAGCCGGCTCTGGATGAGGAGTTCCGGACTGCCGAAGCGGCCGTCCAGCCAGCCCTGGCGGTAGGCCTCGGACCTTCCCGGGTTGATCCAGGATACGTTGTCGGCGGTGAGGGGGAGGACCTCCGAACCGCAGGCCGGGCAACGGTAGACGTTGTCCGGGAGGAGGCGCATCTCGGGGTGGCCGCACTCGCAGGCGTGCCGGCCGAAGGATTCGGGCAGGGCGACGATCCGGCGCAAGGAGCCCAAGAAGTCGCCGCCGAGGACGCCGCCGCACGCCTCGCAGCGCGCCGAGTTCCATCCGAAGTCCGCCAGCTGCGACGCTTCGCAGAACGGGCAGGTAAGGGGGCTGGTATTCGAGGCCGTGTGCTCCATCCCTTTGTCCTCTCCGTGATCTCGACCCTGCACACGTAATTATCCTCGTAAGGAGGTGGTATCACATCGGACAAATGGACTATTTATGGCTCAGCAATACCTCTTACGACCACGTAGCACAAACCGACTAGACGCCGCCCGAGACCGACTCAGAGCGGGAAATTGCCCGTGGCGAGTTGGGCGAGCACACGGTCGCGGATGGCGTGGACGCCACCGCCGTCCGCGGCCTCTTCCATAGGGAGGAGGACGTCCGTGGAGCCGGCGGGCTGGGGGGCGTTCGCGGGCAGGACGCGGCGGGAGCCGTCTTCCAGTTCGAGCAGGTGCTTGCGGCCGCCGCGCTTGCCGCGCTTGGAGCGGTCCTCGCCGTTCACCTCGACGATGTCCAGGGAGTAGTCGATCATGGGGGCGTCCGCGATGGCGCCGCCGACGCCGTAGGCGTCACAGACGGGGTTGAGGTGGAGGATGTAGTCCACGTCGATGCCGCCTGAGGCGAAGATCTTGACGTGGCCGAAGCCTTGACGGTCCAGCTCCCAGCGGACCTCGCGCATCAGGTCCCTGAAGTCGCCGCGGCGGTTGCCGGGCGTGTCCATCCTGATGGCGTAGATCGAGTCGGGGATGGCCCGCGCGGCCAGCAGCGCGCCGAACTTCTCGTCGTCGAAGGTGTCGATGATGATGGTGCGGGGGACCTCCGGGCCGACGGTCTCGTCGAACGCTTTCGCGGCCTCGGCTGTAGAGCCGATCACGAGCACCAGCGCGTGGGGGGTGGTGCCGGTGGCGGGGATGCCCATGCGCCCGACAGCCAGGTCCACGGCGACCCTGTCGCAGCCGCCTAGGTACGCGGAGCGCTCGATCATGGGCACGATCGCCGGGTGCATCCTGCGCGCCCCGAAGGAGATGAGGGGCCTGTCCTCCGCGGCGATTCGGCATCGGGCCGCCCCGGTGGCTATGCCGGAGGCTTGGCAGAGGAGGCCGAGCAGGGCCGTCTCGTGCTCGGCGAAGGCGCCGTAGGGGCCGGAGATGGTCAGCACCGGCTCGTGGGGGCGGCAGATCGTGCCCTCAGGCACCGCCCTGACCTCGACCGGCAAGCCCTCGAACAGGTAGGCCACCTCGTCGAGGCCCGCCACAACGAACCAGCCGTCGGGGTCGGAGGTCTTGTAGGCGAGCTCGGCGTGGACCGGGGTGTTCTCCAGGCCGCGCGAGCGGAGTATCTCCATCGTGCGGTGGAAGTAGGAGTCGGCGACCTCGGCGTTCAGGATCTCCTTGTCCGTCGCCGAGTTGAACCTTCGCCTGTCCTCGCCCAAATCTCCGTCCCCCGTTTTCGCCGGATCGTCCTCTCGCGTATGATAGCCAATTAAGGGACTTCGGCTACCGGACTTCCGTAATCGCTTTACTAGTAGGCAAAAATGGAGCCCCGACGGGGTGCCGGGGCTGGGTATGCTGCAATCCGCTGCAATCCGTGGGGATTATCCTAGCGCTGCCTCCATAGCCCGCGCCGTGTGGTCGCCCATGCTCGGTATCCAGTGCGAGTATCTATCCAGCGTCATGGCTATTTTCGCGTGGCCTAGCAACTCCTGGACGTACTTTGGATGCACGTTCTGGGACAGCAACAGAGTGGCGCAGGTATGGCGTAGATCGTGGGGCGTGATCCGTGGCAGTCCCGCACGTTTCAGGATCGGTTGCAGTGAGCCACGGTCCACACGCTCTCGGGTAAGGGGTCTACCCGTGGGGGAGCAAAAGACGAGCCCAGAATCCTCGTAATCCGTTGCCCCTACCCGTTCCTCCAGCTGGCGCTTCCGGTGGCTCCTGAGCGATTCTACGGCCCTCTGAGTCAAAGCTATGCTGCGTCCCTTGCCGGTCTTCGGCGTGGTGTACCGTGGTCCCTCTATGGCACGCGAGAGGGTGCGGGCAACCCTCATGGTCTTACGGTCCAAGTCCAGGTCTTCCCACCGCAGCCCGGATAGCTCGCCTATGCGCAACCCGGCAGTTACAGCAACCACGAACAGGGCTTCTAGTCTGTCCCCGCCTGCGGCATCCAGGAACTTCCTAGCTTGCTCCGCATCCAGAGGGCTCATGGTCTTCGTCTGCGGCTTCGGGGGGTCCGTGGCGGCTGCAACGTTCTCGCGCACCAGTCGCCATCTGAGGGCCTGCTTGAGGGCACGGTTCAAGACGGCGTGAATATAGCGGACCGAGGTGGGGG
>DASYWA010000143.1:0-17354 GCA_035936475.1 Rubrobacter sp.
AACTTCCACGGCCAGGTCATCCGCATGTACGAGAAGGACGGCAACCCCGAGGAGACGGAGTTCAGCTTCGAGATCTTCGCCGCCGGCGGACCCAACACAGGGTTCTCCAGCCCGGACAACCTCGCCTTCGACGGGGACAACAACCTGTGGATGGTCACGGACATCACCAGCAGCGGCCACAACCAGGGGATCTACAGCTCCTTCAAGAACAACGGGATGTTCGTGATGCGCGGCGCCAACGACGCCGTGCAAGGGGAGCCCGTGCAGTTCGCCAGCGGCCCCGTCGAGAGCGAGCTGACCGGGTCAGCGTTTACCCCTGACGGGAAGACCATGTTCCTCGCCATCCAGCACCCGGGCGAGGAGACGGAGAACAAAGACGAGCCGACTAGCACGTGGCCCCACGACGGCGACAACGTACCCAAGCCCTCCGTCGTCGCGATCACCAGATCCTCGTAAGAGGGAACCGGCCACCAGCGGGCGCCCCTCGCCGGGCGCCCGTCCTTCCCTATAATGCCCCTTGGGTGTCAGGCGGAAGGGGTTTTATGGCTGAGAGGCAGTTCAGGTTGCCGGGTTCTCCCTACGAGGAGCTGGCGAACATCATCGTGGCCTACGGGACCAGGGAAGACGCCTCGCGGACCGGGGACGTCGGGAAGCTCGACTCGGTGCACCAGTCCAGCGTCAGCCGGACCAACGGTTTCCTGACGGAGATAGGCGTCCTGCAGGGCGAGACGAAGAAGGTGATCACGCGCCGCGGGCGCGCCCTGGCCCTCGCGCTCGCCCGGAAGGACCGGAAGGCCATCAGGTCCAACTGGCGGGAGGTCGTGGGCTCCACGGAGTTCCTGCAGAACGTGGTCTCGGCGGTAAAGCTGCGGGAGGGCATGCTCACCCAGACGGTCCAGGCCTACATAGCCCACGCCGCCGGCCAGCCGCGCAACAAGCCCGTGATGACCGGCGCGGGCGCCATCGTCGAGATCCTCAAGACGGCCGGCCTGCTCCAGGAGGAGGCCGGCGAGCTGGTGGCGACCTTCGATGAGGCGCCGCCGGAGGCGGCGGAACCGGCCCCGCCGGAGGGCCCCGAAGAACGACCCCCCGCGGAGGTCTCGGCGACCGTGGAGGCGTTGCCGCCCGCCGGTACCACGCCCAGCGTAAGCATCCACGTCCAGGTCCGTTGCACCGCAGACGAGATCGAAGACCTCGGTCCCAAGCTCAAATCCCTCATAACCCAACTCTCCGGAGACGCTAGCCCCTCTTCCACCTCCGCGCCATCCCCCCGTCGAGAACGGGCCCACCCGAACCTGTCTTCGCCCCAATAGTCCTGGAACCTGACGCCTTCTTAGCGGCGGAGGTTTCGGAGCGGGGCCACGAAGCGGACGGTTGTTCCGGCGCCGGGCTCGCTCTCCACCTCGAGTCGGCCGCCGAGGCCGAGGGTTCGCTCGCGCATCCCGAGGGTGCCCACGCCGGGCGGGAGCGCCTCCGGGTCGAAGCCCCGCCCGTCGTCCGAGACCTCCGCCACAAGCGTGTCGCCGCGGGAGAAGACGGCGACGTTCACTTCGCGCGCCCCGGAGTGACGGCGGACGTTGGTCAGGGCCTCCTGTACGATCCGCAGCAGCTCCGTGCCCCCGCGTTCCGAGAGCTGCTCCAGGAGGCCTTCCTCGAGATCGAACCCCAGGTTACAGTTCGGCATCCTGCGGCGGTTGAGGTTCACCAGGGATTCGAAGAGCTGGCGGATGTCCTGGGCCCCGTCCCGGTAGGCGCGAAGGTCGTAGATGGCCTCCCGCAGGTCGCGGGCCGCGCGCCGGATGGCCTCCGCGCCCTCCTGGAGGTCCGTCTCGACGCCGGTTCCCCCGTACTTCAGGCGGATGATCTCCATAGCCTGGGCGGTGTAGGAGAGGTCTTGGAGGACGCCGTCGTGGAGCTCGCGGGCCATACGGCCGCGCTCGGCCTCCCGGATCTCCTCCAGCGCTTGCTCCGTGCGCCGGCGCTCGGTTACGTCGCGCAGGTTGACCACGATGCCGCGTATGACGGGGTCCCTGAGCAGGTTGACGCCCACCGCCTCGAAGAACCTCCAGTCGCCGCCCTTGTCGCGGACCCGGTACTCAGCTGAGATGCGCCTTCCGGGCTGGCGGGCGAGCTCGGCGAAGCGCCTTGCGACGGGCTCGCGGTCCTCGGGGTGGAGGTAGTCGAAGGCGTTCGTGCCAACCCTTTCCTCCACCGTGAAGCCCAGCACGCGCTCGACGGCGGGGCTCTCGTAGAGGATCTCGCCGTCCCCGTCGAGGATGACGATGATGTCCGAGGCGTAGCGGACCAGGGATCGGAACCGCTCCTCGCTGCGCCTGAGGGCCTCCTCGGCCCTCTTGCGGGCCGTGATGTCGCGCACCGTGGCGCAGATGGCCCTCTGCCCATCGTAGGAGATGGTGCTCGCGCCGATCTCGACCTCGACGACCGTGCCGTCCTTGCGTTTGTAGCTGCGCTCCCCGATCAGGACCCGCCCCAACTCCAGCGTGCGCCAGACGTTGGCGTCGACGTTCTCGCGGCTGTGGGCCACGAGGTCGTAGATCTCCATCCCCCGCAGCTCCTCGGCGGTGTACCCGAACATCCGCTCGAAGGCCTGGTTGGTCTCGATCAGGCGCCGGCTGTCGGCGTCCAGCAGGTAGATGCCCTCGGTCGACTGCTCTATGACCGCCCTGTAGCGCTCCTCGCTGCGCTTGAGGGCCTCCCCGGCCCTCTTCTTCTCCGTCACGTCGAGCACGGTCCCGATGAAGCGCACGGCCCGCCCGCCCTCGAAGAGCGTCCGGCCGTGGGCCTCTACCCAGCGCTCCGCCCCGTCGCCGAGACCTACCACCCGGTACTCCAGCTCGAACTCCCCGTCGACGGCCGGGTCGAGCGACCTTCGGACGGTCCGGTCGGCCCGCTCCCTATCGTCGGGGTGCAGCCCGGCGAGGAACGTCTCGTAGTCCACCCCGGCGTCTGGCGGGAGGCCGAAGATCTCCTTGCACCGCGCGTCCCAGAGGAGCTCGCCCGTGATCGGGTCGAAGTCGAAGGTGCCGAGCCGGGTGGCCTCTGTCGCCAGCCGCAGCCTGTCCTCGCTTTGGCGGAGCTCTTCCTGCGCCCTCTCGCGCTCGGCAATCTCCCGGCGGGCCTCCTCGTAGAGCCTGGCGTTGTCCACCGCCATCGCCGCCCGCCGGACGAGGGTCTCGGCCCCCTCCAGGTCCTCCGGGCCGTAGCGCCTCCCGGACTCGGCGGAGACGAGCGTGATCGCCCCGAGCGTGCGCCCGCGCGCGATCATCGGCACGATCATGTAGGACCGCAGCCCGAGCTCCTTGAGCATGGCAAGCTGCTGCTCGTCGCTGACGTTCTCCTCTAAGAACCCGTCCGGGATCTCGCGCACAACCTCGGGCTCGCCGGTCCTCAACACTTTGGGGACCCCGCGGGGAGCGTCGGCGGGGGTCGGGTAGCGACGCTGGAGCTCGTAGGTCAGGGCCACCTTCTCCGGGTCCTGGTGCTCGACGGCCAGGCGGCGGACGGGGCCCTCCTCGACCACGTCCACGGCGCACCAGTCGGCCAGGCGGGGCACGACGAGGCGGGCGAGGCCAACCAGCCGTTCCTCGTAGGAGAGGGGTGTGGCGAGGATCTCGCTGGCCTCGGCCTGAACGCGCAGCGCCTCCTCGGCCCGCCGCCTCTCGGTGATGTCGTTCAGGACGCCCACGAAGCGGACGATCCCGCCCCCGTCGTCGAAGACGGGCGAGAGGGTGAGCTCGTTGTAGAAGAGGGCGCCGTCCTTCCTGTAGTTGCGCAGGACGACCTCGCAGCTCCTACCCTCCCGGATCGCCGCGCGCAACTCCTCCAGCGCGGGCTGGTCTTTGTCCCCGCCCTGCAAGAAACGGCAGTTCCGCCCGATCGCCTCCTCGGAGGCGTAGCCCGTCATCCTGGTGAAGGCCGGGTTGACGTAGACGATGGGGTCGTCCGGCAGGTTGGGGTCGGTTATGACGACGCCGTTGGCGCTGGCGGTCAGGGCCCGGTCCTTGAGCCTGAGCTCCTCCTCCGCCTGCCTGGCCTCGGTCCTGTCCCGCAGGACCTTGACCACGCCCTCGAGGTCTCCCCGCCCGTCCCTGACGGCCTCAGTGGAGCCGTTGGCCCAGAGGCGGCTCCCGTCCTTGCGCACGGCCCACCTCTCCTCGGAGACGGTCTCCCCCGCGATGGCGCGTCGCAGCTCGCGTTCGGGCCTGCCATCCCGCCGGTCCTCCAGCGTAAAGAACGCGGAGAAGTGCCTGCCGAGGATCTCCCCTTCCTCGTAGCCCAGGATGCGCCTCGCGCCCTCGTTCCAACTCGTCACCCTTCCGTCCGGGGAGAGCATCAGGATGGCGTAGTCCTTGGCGCCCTGCACGAGCAGGCGGAAGCGCCTCTCGCTCGCGGCGGACCGGGCCCTGGCGGCGTGCATCGAGGCGACGAGCGCGCTGATCCCGCCCCCCACCCCGCCGAAGAGCGCGAGGTCGAACAGGCGCCCGGGGCCGTATCCCCCGAACGAGTAGGACGGCCCGAGGAAGAGGTAGTCGCAGACCACCAACGCGAGCCCGGTGGCGAAGAGGCCGGGGCCCAGGCCCCCGAACCAGGCGCCGACCACTATCGCGCCGACGAAGAGCAGGAACGGGCTCTCCGCCTCGAGCAAGGGATCGGCGAGCCATCTCACCGCCGCCGCGAGGCCGACGGCCACGACCGCCAGGCCGTAGCGCGCGGCCTGAGGGTGCCGGGCGGGGGCGCCGCCCGGCCCTGCGGCTCTCTTCTCGGTTGGCGCCGGTGACATGCCCCTCCCTCTACGGGTTCCCTCCATGGCCTCGTGGCAGCCCTGGGAGCAAAGATCTCACCGCAGCGCAGACGGCACATCGTACAAATGTATGATTTCTCTGCCGGGGTCGGCGCGGGGCTCAGGCGGTAGGGACGGCGGTACGGTCCACGACGGAGATCAGGTCTGAGAGTTCCACCTGCTCCCTCAAGGAGCGCTCGCCTTCGAGGCAGAACGTCGAGAAGGGCCCGCACTCCGGGTGGAGCTCTATCCAGTTGGGGACGCGGTCCTCCACCAGGGAGTTGACCCTGCTGCAGATCACCAGCTCAGGGCGCAGGCGCAGGACCTCCCGGTTGAGCTCGGCCGGGGTCGCCTCGAAGACCTCGACGCAGGAGAGCGAGGCCCGCAACACGGCCGCGATGCTCTCCCGGTAGGAAGCCAGCTCGCTGGCCACCAGCACGTGTTTTATGGCCCTCATGCGCCGCATGTTATGCCCGCGGACCCGCCCCCGGCATCGCGTAAACGGGTGAGGTTTGGCTAGCCCCTTTGGGCTAGGCGTGGCCGCTAGTTCGGGTCGGCGGCGCGGTCGAGGATGCCCAGAAGGTCGAGGAGCTGTATCTCGGCGAACTCCGTTCGCCTGCCCCCCTCGCTGGCCACGGAGTGGGCCGCCTGCTCCGGGTAGAGCTCCACCCAGACCGGCACCCGCTCCCTCACGGTGCCCGTGACGCGGCTGCAGATGGCGACGTCGGGGTCGAAGCGGACCACGTTGCTCTCCAGGGCCTCGGGCTCGACGACCTTCACGTTCAGCCCGGGGCGCAACTGGCGGAAGACGGCGGCTATGCTTTCCCGGTAAGATCTCGGCTCGTTGGCCAGCAGGACCCGAAGCGGGACGTCTCTCTCCGGCTCTCTCTCAGTCGACCTGGGCAAGGTCCCCGCGATCCTTCCTAAAACGTTCCGCGCGGCCCGTACCTGCGTGCGGGCGACCGCTACGGGGCGGCAGAGATTTTAGCACGAGGGGTCCCCGCCGGGAGCGCGTCCGGGCCTAGCGGATCTCGACGAGGCCGTTGCGGGCGGCGAAGACCAAGGCCTGCAAACGCGAGTGCACCCCGAGCTTGTTGAGTATGTTGACCATGTGGGTGCGCTCGGTCTCCACGGTTATGTGGAGCTTCTCGGCGATGTCCTTGCTGTCGAGGCCCTCCGCGAGCGCCTGCAGCACCTCCCTCTCCCGACGGGTGAGCCGGTCGATGGCCCTCTGCGCCTCTAGCTCCTCCTGGCGCTGGCGGCTCACCATGCGCAGCATCTCTATCACCTCGTCCGGCGAGAGCAGGGCCTCCCCGGCCCCCAGGCGCTTGACCGCCTCCACGATGTCGCCTATGGCGGCGGCCTTGTGCAGGACCCCGGAGGCGCCGGCCTCGACGGCCCGGGCGAAGCGGGCGGGCTCCAGGCTGGCGCTCAGGACCAGCGTGATGACCTTGCCGTCGCGCGCCGCGAGCTCCTCTATGAGGTCGAACCCGTCGCCGTCGGGCAGGGCGAGGTCGCAGACCGCCACGTCCGTCTCCCCCCCCGAACCGTTCAGGAACTGACGGGCCTCGGCGAGCGTGCCCGCCTGCCCCACCACGGCGAACTCGGGCTCCCGCTCGAACATGAACGCGAGCGCCTGCCGGAAGGAGACGTGGTCCTCCACGAGCAGGATGCGGGTCTTCTCCGTCTCCACGCCGTTCTCTGCGCTCATCGTCTTACCCCCGGGTCATAAGAGTCGCGCCGGCATAGTGGTCGGCGTGCCCGACCACTATATTCCAGTCTTCCGGTCTTTGCCTCGTCCTTTTGCACTAGAAACCCTGCCCTCCGGGCGGGTCCCCATCACGCAAGCTCCCGCTTCTTTGCCGGCGCCTCCTCGGCCTGGCGGCCCCCGCCGCCTAAAGTGAAGTAGAACGTGGCCCCCTCGCCGACGGCGCCCTCGGCCCACACCTCGCCCCCGTGGCGGTGCACGATCCTCGCCACCGTCGCGAGGCCTATCCCCGTCCCCTCGAACTCCTCGGGCCCGTGCAGCCTCTGGAATGCCCCGAAGAGCTTGTCCTTGTAGGCCGCGTCGAAGCCGGCCCCGTCGTCGGAGACGTAGAAGGCGTTGTCCGCGACGCCGAAGCGGATGGTGGCCCGCTCCTCCCTGGACGTGAACTTCCAGGCGTTGCCGATCAGGTTCTCGAGCGCCGCCTTGAGCAGCCCGACGTCGCACCGGGCCACGGCCCCCTCCTCGATCTCGAAGTCCACCTCCCGGTCGGGCTCGGAGGCCTTCAGGTCCTCAGCGATGTCCCTCGCGAGGGCGCTCAGGTCGACCCGCTCGCGCGTAATGGGCCTGCGGCCGACCCGCGAGAGGTCGAGCAGGTCGTCTATGAGCTCGGCCATGTGCCGGCTCGCCGTCCGCACCCTTGCCAGGTAGTCGAGCCCCTCGTCGTCGAGCCTCTCGGCGTAGTCCTCGGCGAGGATCTGGGAGAAGCCGTCTATGGTCCTCAAGGGCGCCCTGAGGTCGTGGGAGACGGAGTAGGAGAAGGTTTCGAGCTCGCGGTTGGTCCCCGCGAGCTCGCGGTTGGCGTCCTCGAGGTCTTCGCTTGCCCGCTCGGCGCGCAGGCGGCTGCGCACGAGCATCCAAGAGATGCCGAAGAGGAGCAGGCTCACCCCGATGCCCGCGGCCAGGACGAACAGCGGTAGGTTGTTCTGGGCATCCCGCTCGAAGCCCGGCAGGGTGGCGAAGTACAACCTCCACTCGCGCCCGGCCACCGCGATGCTGCGCTCCTCGGAGAAGAGCTGGTCGTACCCGTCGACCCCCGCCCGCTCGACCCCGTCCGCGTCGTAGAGCAGGTCGCCCGACTCCACGTCCTGCCCGGCGTAGACCTCGAAGTCTATGGCCGGGTCGAAGCCGCGCCCGAAGACGGCGTCGAGCAGGCCGTCCCTCCTGAAGGCGCCGACCACGAAACCTTCGAGGGCCCGGCGGCGCTCGGCCACGGTCCCCGTGGGCTCCCCCTCCTCGTAGACCGGCAGGTAAACTAGGAAGCCGGGCCGCAGCGCCAGGTCCGCGGCGGCGTCGGGGGCGGCCTGCGTGAGCACGTAGGTCGTCTCCGTGGCCCGCGGCAATCCGTCGTCCCGCGCCCGGTCCATGGCCGCCCGGTTGACGGGGTCAACGTAGGCGTCGCGCCCGAACATGTCGCGGTTCGCGTCGTCGACGGGCGCCGCGAGCCTCACCGGGAAGTAGACGGGACGCTCCCCGCCGGGGTCGAGGTCCGGACGCAGCCCCGGCAACCCGTCCTCCTCCATCCGCCGGGCAAAGTCCTCGCGCTCCGAGGGCTCCACGCGCTCCGCGAAGGCGAGGGCCTGGAGCCCCCCGAGGCGGCGCACGGGCTCCACCCCGTTTACGTACTCCTCCCACTCCGACCGATCGACGTCCTCGCTCGCCTGGATAAGGCCGCGGGCGCCGAACATGGCGTCCAGGTAGTCGTCCGTGCGGCGTTCGACCGCCGCCTGCGTGGCCCTCACCGTCTCGTCGAAGCGCACGCCGTTCTGCGCCTCGACCGTGTCGCGCACGTAACTCCACGCGAGCGCGGTGAGCAGGAGCGAGATCAGCAACACCCCGTACGCCGCCGCCCCGCGCCGCAGATGCCGCGCCAGACGGCCGAGAGACCCCCTCAGCGCCCCCACCCGACGCTCCCCCAAACCGCACACCCGCGACGGAACGCGCGAGGCCCCGCACGAAACGCACCTGTGATGGATAACGTCCCGCCCACTGCCACGATCCTTCCCGGTCTCGAAGCCGCGGTCGAACGCGCCGCAACAGACGCGCGCCGCACGCCCACAATGTTAACAGCCCCGCAACCGCCCGGAAAGACGCCTCCCGCCCCCACCCGGGTGGGGTATCTTCGCCGGGAAGCAGCCCCCTCCGATAGACGACGTAGCCCGTCTTGGGCCGCATCCGGGCTCGGGTCCCCGCCGCGTGCCCCCGGCCGACCCGGGAATCTCTCCGAGCCTACGACCCGGCCACGAACAGCCCCATCCTCGAAGCGTACCCTCCATCCGGGTGCGCCCTACGTGGCCGGGGACGGGCCTCTCGCCACAGACGAATCGGGCGACGATCTGCAAGAGTCACGCCCTGGTCCTTCACCGTGAGAAGGTAGGGCGCAAAAGAGGGGCTCCCCGGTTTGCCGGGGAGCCCCTGGGTGACGTTCGCCGCGTCCGTTCTACTGCTGGGTGACGGGCAGCTTCTTCTCGAAGGTCAGCTCCTCGCCGCCCTCGCCGCTCCGGTCCACGACGACGGTGTCGCCGGGGTCGAAGTCGCCGCCGATTATTCGGCTGCTGAGCGGGTTCTCGACGTAGCGCCGGATCGCCCGGGCCAGCGGCCTCGCGCCGAACTTCGGGTCGTAGCCCTGCTCGGCGATAAACTCCTTGGCCGCCTGCGTGACCTCGACGGAGACCCTCTGGCTCTCCAGGTGCTTGTTCATGCGGGAGAGCATGATGCCGACGATCTCCAGCACGTCCTCGCGGGTGAGCGGCTCGAAGACGATGATCTCGTCGACCCTGTTGATGAACTCGGGCCGGAAGGCCCGCTCCAGGGCGTCCATCGCCCGCCGCTCGGTCTCGGCGAAGTCCACGCCGTCGGAGGAGGTGAACCCGAACTGCTTGGTCGAGACGAGGTGCTGGCTCCCGACGTTGGAGGTCATGATGATTACCGTGTTCTGGAAGTTTACCGTCCGGCCCTGCGCGTCCGTGAGCCTCCCGTCGTCGAGCAACTGCAGCATGGTGTTGAAGACGTCCGGGTGGGCCTTCTCGATCTCGTCGAAGAGAACGACGGAGTAGGGACGGCGCCTGACCGCCTCCGTGAGTTGGCCGGCCTCGTCGTAGCCGACGTAGCCAGGAGGGGCGCCCACGAGCCTGCTTACCGTGTGGCGCTCCTGGAACTCGCTCATGTCTATGCGGATCATGGCCTCCTCCTCGCCGAAGAGGTACTCGGCGAGCGTGCGGGCGAGCTCGGTCTTCCCGACCCCCGTGGGGCCGAGGAAGATGAAGGAGCCGACGGGACGGCTCGGGTCCTTGATCCCGGCCCGCGCCCGGCGGACGGCCTCGGCGACGGCCTTGACGGCCCTGTCCTGCCCGACGACGCGCTGGTGGAGCACGCCTTCGAGGTTGAGGAGCCGCTCGGCCTCCTCCTGGACGATGTTGGTGGCGGGCACGCCGGTCCACTCCTCCAGGATGCGGGCGATGTCCTCGCGCCCGACCTCGGGCGAGTTGTCCTCGCGCCGGCCGGCCCAGCCCTCCTGCTGCTCGCGCAGCTCGGCCTTGAGCTGCTCCTGGCGCTGCTTGAGGCCCGCCGCCTTCTCGTAGTCCTCGGCGCGCACGGCGTCGTCCTTCTCGCGCTCTAGCTGCGCTATCTCCTCCTCGATGCGCCTGACGTCTACGGGGGGCACCGTGGCGCGCAAGCGCACCTCGGCGGCGGCCTCATCCAGCAGGTCTATCGCCTTGTCCGGCAGGTAGCGGTCGGTGATGTAGCGGTCGCCGAGGTTTGCTGCGGCGATGATCGCCTCGTCGGAGATGCGCACCTTGTGGTGCGCCTCGTAGCGGTCCCTGAGGCCGAAGAGGATACCGACGGACTCGTCCACGGTCGGCTCGTCCACGAGCACGGGCTGGAAGCGCCGCTCCAGCGCCGCGTCCTTCTCGACGTGCTTGCGGTACTCGTCGAGCGTGGTCGCGCCTATTACCTGCAACTCGCCGCGGGCGAGCGCCGGCTTGAGCATGTTCGAGGCGTTCACCGCGCCCTCGGCCCCGCCGGCCCCGACGATGGTGTGGAGCTCGTCTATGAACAGGATTATGTTCTTCTCCTGGCTCTGGAGCTCCCGGATCATCCCATTCATCCGCTCCTCGAAGTCCCCGCGGAAACGGGTGCCGGCCACCAAAGAACCGGTGTCTAGCGCGAGCACGCGCTTGCCCTTGAGGGTCTCCGGTATGTCGTCGGAGACGATCCTCTGGGCCAGCCCCTCGACGATTGCCGTCTTGCCTACGCCGGGCTCGCCGATGAGCACGGGGTTGTTCTTGGTCCTGCGGCTGAGGATGCGCACGGAGCGCGCTATCTCCTCGGCGCGGCCCATGACCGGGTCGAGCTCGCCGTTGCGCGCCGCCTCGGTGAGGTCGCGGGTTACCTGGTCCAGCGTGGGCGTCTCGCTCTGCTGCCCGGGCTGCCCGCCCTGGGCGCCGAAGCCGCCCCCGCCGAAGTTGCCACCGCCGCCACCGAACCCGCCGGGTCCGCCGGGCGCGGCCGCGCCGGGAATTGCCCCGCCGCGCTGCTGGAGGAGGCGGGCGATCTCACGCCTCAAAGCCTCGGCGTCGCCGGCCCCGTTGCGGGCCAGGATCTGGTAGGCGTTGCCGTCGCCCTCGCCGAGGAGGCCCAAGAGCAGGTGCTCGCTGCCGATCTGTGCCGCGCCCATCTGCCGCGCCGCCTGGAAGGCGAGCTGCAGGGCGTGCTTGGCGCTCGGGGTGAAGGTGTAGACGGCCTCGCCCGGGTCACCGCGCTGCTCGGCGAAGGTGGAGCGCATCCCTTCCACGTTCGCGCCGGCGCGCCCGAGCGCCTCGGTCGCGACGTTGTCCCCGGTCACGACCCCGGCCAGCAGATGGTCGGTCCCGATCGCGTTCGTCCGGGTGGTCCCGGCCGAGGCCTCCCGGGCCCGCATCACGGACTCCCTAGCCTCGCCGCTCAGGGCCTCGAAAAAGTTGCCAGGCCCCTGGCCGCCCTGCTGCTGTACGAGGTTCTGGAGCATCTCGAACGGGTTCGTCCCGCCGAAGTTGCCCCCGCCCCCGATCATGCCGAGCTGCCGCGCGCACTGCGTGCACAGGTAAGCCGCGCGCTGCCCCCCCTGCTGAAAGACCTGCACGCTCGCCGGCCTGATCCCGCAGTTCTCGCATATCATCAGCCCAAAGCCTCCTCTAAAAATGAGATCTGATAGTCCTCTTTCCCCTCGACGGGGAAACGCTAACAGGCTAAATCTTAGTCTGTAACGCTAAGATTTTAGTACCACGGCCCGGAACATCAAGGGCCGCCGACGGCTGTTCTCCGGGGCCCGTGTGTCCGTATAATCCCCTGCGGCACGGTTTCGGCAGGGAGGCGGCGTTGAGGATAGCGGTGTTGACGAGCGGGGGGGACGCGCCCGGAATGAACGCGGCCGTGCGGGCGGTGGCGCGGACGGCCTTTTTCCGGGGTTGGGCGGTCTTCGGGGTAAGGGACGGGTACAGGGGGCTTCTGGAGGGCAGGATCTACCCGATGGACCGCCGGGGGCTCGGCGGGATCGTCCACAGGGGCGGCACGATCTTGGGCACCGAACGGTCCAAAGAGTTCGCCACCCCGGAGGGCCAGCGGCTGGCGGCGGGGAGGCTGGAAGAGGCCGGCATCGACGCCCTGATCGTGATCGGCGGCAACGGGAGTTTGACGGGCGCGCTCAGGCTGGCGGAGCTGGGGGCCTCGATCGTGGGTATTCCGGCCTCCATAGACAACGACCTGGACGGGACGGAGGCGGCCATCGGGGTCGACACGGCGCTCAACACCGCGCTCCAGGCCATAGACCGCCTCAAGGACACGGCAAGCTCGCACCACAGGGCGCACGTGGTCGAGGTCATGGGTAGGGACAGCGGGTACCTCGCGCTCATGAGCGCCATCGCGGGCGGGGCCGAGGCGGCGGTGGTCCCCGAGTTCGAGCCGCGGCCCGAGGCGCTGCTGCTTCACATGAAGAAGGCCTACGATCAGGGCAAGTCGCACTTCATAGTCGTGGTCGCGGAGGGGGCGCCGCTCTCGGCCGAGGAGATCCACGAGTACATAAACGGCACCGAGGGGACCTACGAGTCGCGCCTCACGGTCGTCGGGCACATCCAGCGGGGCGGCATACCCACCGCCTACGACCGCATCCTGGCGAGCCGCCTCGGGACCGCCGCGGTGCAGGCGATCGCCGACGGGCACCCGGGCACGATGGTCGGGATCCGGGGCGACGCGGTGGAGCGCGTGCCGCTGGAGGAGGTCGTGGGAAGCGAGCGGGAGCTCGACCCGGATCTCTACAAGATGGCGGAGATCCTCGCCGAGCTGCCGGAGTAGCCCGAACGCCAGAGGGTATATCTAGCCCACCGGTTGGAAGCGAGAGAGGGGAACGGTTTGGAAGAGCGCGGCCTGGTAGGCATCGAGGCGCGGACGGCGGACGGCACCGGGATCGGGCGCATCTCCGAGGTCGTCGTGGATGGTGACGGGGCGATCACGCACGTCATCGTCGAGCGCGACGAGGGAGGGTCCGACGGGGAGAGGGTCGAGGTCCCGATCGCCTCCCTGACGCTGGACCGGGACGCGGACTTCGCGACCTTCCACGCTGACCCCTCCGACGACGAGCCCGGCGACCACCTCGGCGACGAGGAGGTGCCCCAGGGCTACGCCCCGAACCAGTCCGACGTGGACGACACCGAGCACGAGGGCCAGTTCGTCACCGCGCCGACGGACCCCGACGAGGCCGTCTCCCTGGACGAGGAGGCCTCCACGGAGGCCGACGAGGCGGGCGGCTGGCAGGACGAGGACTCGACCACCGCCGAATCCGGCTACCCGCGCACCGACGTCTACATCGACCCGGACACCGGAGAGGATGTCGTGGACCCGGCGCTGAACGAGGGCGTTGGCGTGGGCGACGAGGCGGCCCGCCTGCTCGACGGCACGGGCCTCGAGGTCCGCGCCGTCAAGGACGGCGTCGTGGAGCTCACGGGCGCGGTCGCCTCGCGGGAGGACCTGCAGGAGAGCGTGGACGAGGTCATGGGCCTCGTCGAGGTCCTCGACGTGGACACCACCGAGGTGGACGTGGGTTGATCCCCCTTCCCGGACGCTCTCGGTTCCTGTAGCAAAACCCTACGGTCTGGGGGGTTCGACGTTCCACCGCACCCCGGCGTCGTTCCCTCACCCTCGACCGCCGTCGCCCTTGGGCGAGGCGCGCAGGTGGTCGCGGGCGTAGGCCGCCAGGACCTGCTCCGCCGGGGTCGAAGGCAGGCCAAGGAACTGCGAGCCGACCGTGGAGCAGAAGTCGTCTATGGCGCCGCGCAGCTCGGCGGCGCCCAGGCGAACCGGAGGGAGGTTGTGCTCGCCGGCGCACTCTTCGGCGAGGCGCAACAGGGCCTGCATGTGGGCCGGGAGCGATTCCCGCTCATCGTCGGAGTGGAAATAGTAGGTGATCGGGAACTGCGAGAGGTCGCTACGGACCATGGTCAGCTGCGAGGTGAGGGATTCGAGCCTGCGCTCGGTGGCTTGGGCGCCGGCCCTCGCCACCGAGACCCCGCTCTCGGTCTCCGCCTCGCAGATGAGCGCGGCCTGCTGGGCGAGGGACCTGCGCCGGGTGAGGGGCGGGTAGATCGAGACGACCCACGTCAGGGAGGCGGTTAGGAGCGCGAAGCCGATCAAGCCCTCCAGCGACGAGAACAGCCGGAGCCAGTCGCTCGTGGGGGCGATGTTCCCGAACCCCAGGGTCGCCAGGGGCACCAGCGAGAAGTAGAGGGCGTCGACGAAGCCGGCCTGCTCGGAGGGCTTTAGGCCGGGGGCGAGCAAGAACTGCTCCGAGAGGCGCGGCCAGTACACGAGCGCCCAGCCGACCGCTATGAGCGAGACTCAAGTGGCGATGATGAAGACGAGGGCGGCCGGGCCGGCGAGCGTGAGCACGGATGGGAAACGCCTTGCTATCGGGCGCAACGCGCGCCAGACGCCGCCCATGAGCATCCCGCTTATGAAGCCCGCCCCGCTCGGGCGGAAGAGCTGGTAGAAGACGTCGCGCAGCGTGAGGAAGATCAGGGCGGCGCCAACTAGCGTGGCGAGGGCTAAGAACAAGGGGCTCCTCTTTTTATGCCGTGTACCTCTGGGTTGCTCTGACGCAGTTGTTCCCCGAGTCGGCCCTTTAGGAACCGCCGCTAGTCGACCAAGGCTTTCAATCGGAGCTCGCGGAAGAGTCGTTCTGCGACGCTGGGCAGGGGGGTCGTGTCGTCGCCTCTAGTCTTCCTACTCGCCGGGGCCGTCGTTCTGGGCGCGTCTCCCGTAGAGCCTGGTGAGGGGTGTCGCGCTCAGGCCGTGGACGAGTATGGAGGCGCATATGATGAGGCTGCCCACGATCCATGCTTGCTCCACCCCCGACTCGCGGACCGCGAAGTTGGCGTAGAAGAGGGCCGCCACCCCTATGGGGCCGAACCAGCCCAGGAACAGGGCGTCCCGCGTTCCGCCCACCCGTCCAAGCAGGGGCCTCAGCGCCAGCATCGCCGGCAGCCGCCTGAGCAGCAGCACCGCCAAGGCCAGAAGAAGGCCGGCCCACCCAAGCTCCATCCATCCTTCCCACGGTATCGACATGCCCAACAATACGAAGATGGGCAGGATGAAGAAGCGGTTCACCGCCTCCTGCACCCGCTCCTCCTCGGCGCGGTCGCCCTCGCTCACCGCCGCGTCGAAGGCGAGCCCCGCCACGAACACCGCCAGGATCCCGTCCGTGCCAAGCAGCTTGGCGGCGCCGAGCACGGCCAGCGAGAGGGCGATGGTGTAGGCCAGAAAGGACGTCCGCTCCATGGTGCCTTCGCCCTGGGCCCACTCGAGGAGCCAGCCGGCGCCGTAGCCTATGAGCGTCCCGAAGACGACCGCGGCCCCCACCTCCCACAGCAACGTGCGCGTCAGCCAGTGCAAGAGCGCCTCACCGGGCGGGCGCGAGAGCAGGAGGATGGGCAGGAGGACGAACGGGTAGGCCAGGCCGTCGTTGGCGCCCGACTCCCCGGAGAGGGTGTGCCGCAGCCGGTCCGGCAGGTTCTTCTCCGCCAGCTCGCCCGTGACGATGGTGCTCGAGACGACCGGGTCGGTGGGGGTGACCACGGCCCCCACGAGCAGCGCGACGAGGAAGGGTACGCCCAGGATCAGGTACACCAGCAAGCCGCTCACCAGCCACATGAGCGGCATCACCAGCCCCAGCAAGACCGCCAGGGATCGCCAGCCGCGGAAAGGCTCCCACTTCGGGAGCCGCAGGGCCACCCCCATCAGCGAGATGGCGAGCGTCAAGCGCGTGGCCTGCTCCAGTATCGTCTCCCGGCTGCCCCAAACCGCGAGATCGAGCAACCCCAGCGCGGCCGGTCCGAGCAGCACGCCGACCAGCAGGGCCACCAGGGGCTCGGAGAGAAAACTGCGCCTGATCGAACCGGAGAGCAGCCCGACCACCAAGACCAACCCGCCCACGGCCGTAAGGGCCACGTTCAGCTCGCTCATGGGACTGGGACCTCCGTTTTCGTCGCCGGCGTCCGCCGCAGACCATCCTACGCCATCGGGGATGCTCCGGGTACTATTCACCCGAGCGCGTACAAGGCCCTTCTACGCGGTCCACCTCCAAGATGCCGCATTGTACCGGGGCCTAGCCGTCCTTCGGGGCGAACTATTGACCACGCGCCCACAACCTCGATCTCCGCGGGACCTCGGATAGGTCGCAGGAACCTTGCACCGCCATGACCTGCCGCCTCGACGCCGAACCGGCGCGCCTTCCCCGGCGACTACGTGACGCTCCCTCGGCGCGCGGTACTCCTTCGCTACCCTCTGCTTACCGCTTCGTCAAGCCCCGGTCACGCGGGCTTCCGCCGGCGGGAGCCTGGTTCGCAGGAACTCCTCCCTCGTGAGGGCGCCCCACGCCGATCGAGGGACCACCTGCGCTCCCTCGCGGAAGGCACGCGCAGCCTTGCCGGGCAGAGGAAGTTCCAGGATCTTCTTCGTGCTGCCCGTGAACCGCAGGTAGGCGCGGGTGAGGTCCGCCAGCGTCCCTACTTCCGGGCCGCCTGCGTCGGGAACGCGTCCGCCGGGACCCGAGAGCGCCAGCTCCGCCAGCCGGTCGGCCACCTCCCCGGCGTCTATGGGCTGGAAGAGGAAGTCTTTGGGGATGGGTGCGACCAGGGGTGCGCGGCTTAGGGTACCTGCGATCGCCAGGATCAGGTCGTGGAACTGGGTGGCCCTCAGGATGGTCCACGGCACACCCGAGCGCGCCACCACCCTGTCGGCATCGAGTTTTATGCGGTAGTAGAAGAACGGGTTGCGGTCCACGCCGACTACGGAGATGTAGACGACGTGCGAGATGCCCGCCTGGGCCGCCTTCCGAAGGAGGAACTGCGTACCCCCAGGTCGGTCTGGCGCGTCTAGCGGCGCCCCGAGGCGCAGTGGATTACGGTATCCACGCCACGCACCGCCTCCTCGATGCCCTCCCCCGTGAGCAGATCACCCCTCACCGTGCCGGGTCGCCCGCCGCGGCTCATCACGCGTACCTCGCGCCCCTCGGACCGCAGACGCTCGACCACCCTTCGGCCGAGCGTCCCCGTCCCCCCGGTGACCAGGAATTCCGACGGTTCCATATCCTTAGCCCTCTTCTTCCGCGGCGGCCTCGCCCCACAAACCGTCCCTAAACGGATAAACGCCCACCGCTTACCGCGCGTCCGGTACGCGACAAGGTATACCGGACGCACGGTACGGTCAAAGCCGTGAGGTAGCGATCACGCGGTGGGGGGGGGGGGGGGGGGGGGGGGG